>NZ_CP065915.1:3895000-4040866 GCF_016134045.1 Pelagovum pacificum
CTCGATCAGCGCTTCGAGCACGTTGCCCGCCTTCAGGCCGAAGTTGCCTTCGGCCATTTCCCCGAGGTCGTGGAACAGGCGCTTTTTACTGCTACAGGACGCGAGGACCTTGACGCCTTCGACGTTCAGGATGTCCGCAAGATGCATGAGTGTCGAGATTCCCCGACCGCGGAGCGGTCAATCAAGTGCCAGTGTTTCGCGGGTCGATCCAGCCGATGTTGCCGTCTTCACGCCGGTAAACGACGTTGATCCCGCTGTGCCCCTCGTTGCGGAACACGAGTACCGGTGCGTCTGCGATCTCCATCTGCATCACCGCTTCCCCGACGGAGAGCGACTGAATGGACGTCTCCATCTCGGCGATGATCATGGATGTGAGGTCGCCCTCCGGCTCGGTGTCCTCCGCTTCTGTCGAGGCGAGGATATACGAGGGGGCCGACATAAGTTCAACCGGCTGGATACGTTCCTTGTGGTGATCCTTGAGCCGGCGTTTGTAGCGCCTCAGCTGCTTGTCCATCTTCTCGCAGGCTTCGTCGAAAGCGGCATAGATCTCATGTGCCTTGCCGCGGGCCTGGGCGGTCAGGCCGGTCGAAAGGTGCACGACGGCCTCGCACATGAACTCCGGTCCGGTCTTGGAGAAGACGATCGTCGCGTCGGTCGGACGACCGGCGTATTTCTCTACCGTCTCACCAAGCTCGGTCTCGACGTGGGCCTGTAGGGCCTCGCCAATGTCAATCTGCTTGCCGCTGATCTGGTACCGCATGGTGTCTCCTCTCATGATCGGACGGAACTGTCCCGCGTGGTGCGGTCGGGTTTCCTTCATGTCCGGGTGGTTAGATGGGCGCAGGGTGCCGATCCCCGAACTGGCCGTGCGGGCCGGAGGGCCCACGCCGTGCCGCCGAGTTCGGTAACATGCGCTGTCATCGTCTCCATTTGGCGTCAGCAGAGCCGAGTCTGTCAACGCTTCAAAGGTAAACAACGAGAACAGTCAGTTAACGCGGAAGCTCTGTCCGAGGTAGACGCGACGAACATTCTCATCTCTGACCACCTCCTCAGTGGTTCCGCTCATAAGCACCTTGCCATCATGCAAGATATAGGCGCGATCCACGATTTCGAGGGTCTCGCGGACATTGTGGTCCGTGATGAGCACACCTATGCCACGTGTCTTGAGGTCAGCGACGAGATGCCGGATCTCGCCGACCGCGATCGGGTCGACGCCGGCGAAGGGCTCGTCGAGGAGGACGTAGCGGGGACCGGCGGCGAGGCAGCGGGCGATCTCGCAGCGGCGGCGCTCCCCGCCCGAGAGAGCCACACCGGGCGCGCGGCGCAGGTGGTCGATGGAGAAATCGGTGAGCAATTCCTCGAGCCGGCGGCGGCGCTTGTCGGGGTTCGGCTCGGCGATCTCGAGAATGGCGAGGATGTTGTCCTCGACCGAAAGACCGCGAAAGATCGACATTTCCTGCGGCAGGTAGCCGATGCCGAGCCGGGCGCGGCGGTACATCGGCAGGTTCGTCACGTCACGCCCGTCGATATGGACTTCGCCGCCCTCGGGCTGGATCAGCCCCGCGATCGAGTAGAAGCAGGTGGTCTTCCCCGACCCGTTGGGACCGAGCAGCGCGACGGCCTCACCCCGGCCGAGAGACAGCGACACGTCGCGGATCACGGGGCGCTTGCGATAGCTCTTGCGCAGGTGCGTGATCGTGAGGCCGGCCGTGCCCTCGGTCACCGTGAGGTCGGGAGTCTCGCTCATTGGCCATCCTGCCGGAACACGGTCCGCACGCGTCCGTCCATCTGGGCCGCGCCGGTGTCGAGGTTCACGACCATGCGTTCGGCGGACAGGGCACTCTGGCCCTGGGTCAGCAGGACCTCTCCGGTCAGGGTGAGCTCGCTCGAGGTCAGGTCGTAGTCGGCGTTCTGCGCTTCGGCCTGTTCCTCTGCCGTGACAAGCGTGACGCCGCCTGAGGCGATGAGCCGGGCGACGTCGCCGGTCGTCTCGTCGTAGGAGACCTGAACCTCCGCCGCCGCGATCCGCAGATCGCCCTGACCGATCATCACGTTGCCGGAGAAGATCGCGGAGCCGCTTTCGCGGTCGACGGTCAGGCTGTCCGCCGTGACTTCGACCGGTGCGTCGGGATCGGCGGACACGCCGCCGAGATCGACGTTCGTCTGCGCGAACGCAGGAACTGTGGTCAGGGCGAGCAGGAAAAGGGGCAGGAGGCGTTTCACGTCAGTCCTCGCGTGTGGATTGCGGGCGGTATACCAGCCGCACACCTTCGTTGAAAATCATTCGTGACGCCGTGCCGTCGGTCGATTCGACAACCAGGCGACCGGCGGTCAGTTCCCCGAACGGCGCGTGCGCTTCCAGCGGGCCGGTCGTCTCCAGCCGCCCGGTGTCGAGCGACGCGGTCAGGCCGGTCGTCTCCACCTGGTAGCCGTCAGAGGTGTCGATGCGGGCGAGGTCGGACAGTTCGGCGATATTGGTGCCGCTGTCGAGCCGACCCGAGCCGGCCCGGATCTCGATCTGCGCGCCGCCGGGGTTGCGGATCGTGCCGCGAATGACTGTGATTTCGATCACCTGTCCGGCATCGTCCACCGGTCTGGCCCGGTCCGCCGCGACCGACACGATCGCGCCGTCGTCGGTGACACCACTGAAGGCAGGCGCGTTGATCTGCTGCTCGCGAGCGAGCTCCTCGATGTCTCGGTAGGGCAGCTGCGCCTCGTCGATGGAGGGGGCGCGGGCGAACAGGAACAGCGTCGACAGAAGGCCAAGCGCCGCGAGCGGAAGGATGGTCTTGGCCCAGTTGACGTAAGTCGAATAGCCGTCGGCCATACCCCGTCCGCCTAGACGATGCCGGCGCGGAGACAGTCGTGGATGTGCAGCAGACCGGACACGCCTCGGGGACCGGACGGGTCCACCACGAAGAGACAGGTGATCTTGCGCTCGTTCATCACGGCGACGGCTTCCTCTGCCAGGGCACCCGGTCCTATCGTGCGGGGCGCTTTCGTCATCACCTCGCCCGCCGTCAGATCCAGAAGCCCGTCCATGTGACGGCGCAGGTCGCCGTCAGTCACTATACCGGACAGTTGGCCATTGTCGTCCAGAACGCCAAGGACGCCGAAGCCCTTTTGCGAGATCGTGATCAGGGCGTCGCTCATCGGCGTGTGCAGACCGGCCAGCGGCAGGGCGTCGTCCGTGTGCATCAGGTCGCTGACTTTCGACAGGCGCGCGCCGAGCTTTCCACCCGGGTGGAAGTCGCGGAACATCTCGGGCGTGAACTCGCGATGCTCCATGAGGGCGACGGCGATCGCATCGCCGAGCGCGAGCGTCATGGTCGTCGATGTGGTCGGAACCACGCCGGTGCCGCAGGCCTCTTCCGCCGGCGGCAGGACCAGCTTCACGTCGGATTGCCGCATCAGAGAACTGTCGACACGGCTTGCGACGCCGATCATCGGAATGCGGAACCGACGGGAATAGGCGATCAGGTTGGCAAGCTCCGGCGTCTCGCCCGAGTTCGAGAAGACCATCACGACATCCTGCGAGGTCAGCATGCCGAGGTCGCCGTGGCTGGCCTCTGCCGGGTGAACGTAGTGCGCCGGCGTCCCGGTCGAGGCAAGCGTCGCGGCGACCTTGCGAGCGATGTGACCGGACTTGCCCATGCCGCTGACGATCACGCGGCCCTCGGCGCGCAGGATCAGCTCTACCGCCTCGACGAGGGAGCCGTCGATGCTGTTGCCCAGTGCAACAAGAGCGTCCGCCTCGGTGGCGATGACCCGGCGGGCGGCGTTGAGAATGGCGTCTTTGTCGGTCATCCGGGTCGTCCTTCGTCGGTGGTCGCGATGGTCAGTGCGCGAAGATGTCCTGCTCGGGCCAGCCGGCCAGGTCGAGCTGCGCGCGCATCGGCAGGAAGTCGAAACAGGCCTGCGCCATCATCGTGCGGCCCTCGCGGGCCAGCATTTCGTCCAGCTTCTCGCGCAGGCGGTGAAGATACAGCACGTCCGACGCGGCGTAGTCGAGCTGCGCCTCGGTCAGAACCTCCGCGCCCCAGTCGCTCTGTTGCTGGTGCTTGGAGATGTCGACCGACAGCAGTTCCTGCAGCAGGTACTTCAGGCCGTGGCGGTCCGTGAACGTGCGCACCAGCTTGGAGGCGATCTTGGTGCAGTAGACAGGCGCGGTGACGGCGCCGAAGGCATTCATCATCGCCGCGATGTCGAAGCGCCCGAAATGGAAGAGCTTCAGAACGTCCGGGTTCTCGAGCATCGCCTTCAGGTTCGGGGCTTCGGTCTGGCCCTTTTCCACCTGGATCAGGTGGGCGTTGCCGTCGCCGCCGGACATCTGGATGACACAGAGCCGGTCCCGGTGCGGGTTGAGCCCCATCGTCTCGCAGTCGATCGCGACCACCGGCCCGAGGTCGAGCCCGTCGGGCAGGTCACGTTGATACAGGTGATTGGCCATTGTCGCCTCTCTCAGTTTCGGCCCTGCCATAGCCAAGGAGCGCAGATCGCGCAATGTGGCCGCTTGGTCCGGGCATCCGGTGATTCTTCTGCGTCGGCGTCGTGGCTTTCGCGAAATCGGCTGCGCGGGGCGATTTGCTGACCCGACAGTAATGGCTGGGGCGGCATCGCGGCAGTTGCGGGGTCGGCACCGGACGGACCTGCGGCAAGCCCGTGACCATTCACTCGACTTCACCCAACCCATTGGAATCCTTGAAATCCGTTAGGGTCTGCGGGGTCAGAACGCCTCTCGTTCGGGGCCGGATCGGCCGGTCCCCTGGGACTGGAGGCACCAAAGATGACCAACACGAAACGGACCACCCTGCGCGGATGGATGATCAAACTGGCGACGGCGGGCGCGATGCTGCTCGCCGGAGGCGCGGCGACGGCGCAGACCTTCAACGGCAACGACTACGTGAACACCGGCTTCAACCGGGTCGGCGGGCAGTCCTATGCCGCCGGCACCTACACAGTGCGCAACGATCCCGGCGGCCTGCTGACGAACCGGGTGAACGAAATCCACCGTCTGAAGCAGACCGGTCAGCCGATCCGTGTGACGGGGCGCTACTGCAACTCCACCTGTACGATGTTCATCGGCCTGCCGAACGCCTGCATCGATCCGAACACCAGCTTCGGGTTCCATGGGCCGTCCAGCTACGGGCGGCCGCTCGATCCGGCGACATTCGATTCCGCCTCGCGGATCATGTCGGTGAACTACCCGCCGCAGCTGCGGCAATGGTTCATGTCCGAGGGCCGGCATCGCATCAACGGCATGCACCGCATCAGCGGGGCGCAACTCATCAACATGGGCGTGCGGGCCTGCTGATCAGGCCGGGGCCATCCTGTTCCACGCGTCGAGGCCCGCAACCTTGTAGGCCTCGGCGAGCGTCGGGTAGTTGAAGGTGTTCTCGACGAAGAAGTCGACCGACCCCTTGAGGTTGATGACCGCCTGCCCGATGTGGATCAGCTCCGTCGCGCCTTCGCCGACGATGTGCGCGCCCAGTAGGCGGCGCGTCTCCAGCGAGAAGATCAGCTTCAGGAAGCCCGAGTTCACCCCCATGATGTGCCCGCGAGAGGTCTCGCGGAACCGGGCGATGCCGCACTCGTAAGGAATGTTCGCCTTGCGGACGTCCTCCTCCGACATGCCGACGGTCGAGATCTCGGGAACGGCGTAGATACCGTAGGGAAAGGTCTCGGGCGCGGGGGGCAGGGGCATCCCGAAAGCATGACAGGCGGCGACCCGGCCTTGCTCCATCGAGGTGGAGGCGAGGGAGGGGAAGCCGATCACGTCCCCGGCGGCGTAGATGTTCGGCACACTGGTCTGGAACGTCTTGGGATCGACCCCGATCCGGCCGCGCTTGTCGGCCTCGATGCCGAGCGCGGAGACGTTCAGGCTGCCCACGTTGCCCGACCGGCCGGCGGCGAACAGCAGAAGGTCCGACTTCACCCGCCGCCCGTCCTCGAGCGACACGGTGACCCCGGCCTCCGTATTCTCAACCTTTTCGATCGTCGCGCCGAGCCGGACGGTCATGCCGCGGTCGCGCATCTGGTGGATGAAGTCCTCGGTGATCTCGTCGTCGATGAAGGGCAGGATCTCCTTGCGGGATTCGATCAGCGTCACCGGCACGTCGAGCGCGGAAAAGATCGTCGCATATTCCACCCCGATCACGCCGCCACCGATCACCGTGAGGCTGCGGGGCAGGTGGTCGAGCTCCAGGATCTCGTCGCTGTCGAAGACCCGCTTCTTGTCGAACGGCACGTTGTCGGGCCGGAACGGCCGGGTGCCAACGGCGATCAGCGCCTTGTCGAACTCGACCTCGCTGACCTCGCCCTCGGCCGTCGTCAGTTGAACGTGATGGTCGTCGATGAATTTCGCCTCGGCGAAGGCGCTTTTGACCTTGTTGCGCATGAACTGGTGCTGAAGCACCTCGACCTCGTGGTCGAGCGTCTTGTGCAGGCGCTGCATCAGGTCCATCGCGGTGATGTCCTGCTTCACCCGGTAGCCGCGGCCGTAGAACTCCCGCTCGCGCCAGCCGGACAGGTTGAGCACAGTTTCACGCAGGGTCTTTGACGGAATCGTGCCGGTGTGGACTGATACGCCGCCGAGCCGGCGTCCCCGGTCGACCACGAGCACCGACTTGCCCAGTTTCGCGGACTGGACCGCGGCACGCCGTCCGGCGGGGCCGCTTCCGATGACCAGCATGTCGATACGTTCCATGGCGGATCCTCCTGCTTCGGGCCGATCAAGGGTATTCACCCGTCCGGAGGCAACCGCTGCAACTGCGAAAGGGTCCAATTGTGCCCTCACCATCACCCTTTGCCCAAGATTCGTGCGCCCCTCCACGGGGCGCACAAGGGGTCAGAGCCGGGCCGCCCGCAGCCGAAGCGCGTTCCCGATGACCGACACGGAAGACAGGCTCATCGCAGCCGCCGCGACGACCGGCGACAGCAGGAGACCGAACACCGGGTAGAGGATGCCCGCCGCCAGCGGCACGCCCGCCGTGTTGTAGACGAAGGCGAAGAACAGGTTCTGGCGGATGTTGCGCATCGTCGCCGTGGCCAGTTTCCTCGCCCGCAGGATGCCCGTGATGTCGCCCTGCACCAGCGTGATGCCCGCGCTTTCCACCGCGACGTCCGCGCCGGTGCCCATGGCGATGCCGACGGTCGACGCCGCGAGCGCAGGCGCATCGTTCACGCCGTCCCCCGCCATGGCGACCTTGCTGCCGTCCTTCGACAGGTCCTCGACGAGGGTCTGCTTGTCCTCCGGTGAAAGTCCGGCGTGGACCTCGTCGATGCCGAGCTCCCGCGCCACGGCCTTCGCGGTGGTCTCCGCATCGCCGGTGGCCATGACGATCCGCAAACCGGACTCGTGCAGGCCGCGGATCGCGTCGGCGGCGGACTCCTTGACCGCGTCGGCGACGGCGATCAGGCCGAGCGCATGGTCACCACGGGCGACGAACATCACCGATTTCGCCTGATCCCGGAATGTCTCTGCCTTGTCGGACAGCTGGTCGACGTCGATCCCGAGCGAGTCCATCAGCTTGCGATTGCCAAGCGCGATCCGTGTGCCGTCGACCTGACCTGTCACGCCTTGCCCGGCGATCGCGTCGAAGTCTGTCGCGTCCTTGCTCTTGAGCTCACGTTCCGACGCTGCTTCGAGGATCGCTTCGGCGAGCGGATGCTCCGACCCGCGCTCGAGTGCGGCGGCGAGGGTCAGGAGTTCCGCCTCGTCCTCCGCCTCGACGTCGGTGACGCGTGGCTTGCCCTCGGTCAGCGTGCCGGTCTTGTCGACGACCAGCACGTCGACACTTGCGAACCGCTCCAGCGCCTCGGCATCGCGGATCAGCACGCCTTCGTGCGCGCCGCGGCCCGAGGCGACCATGATCGACATCGGTGTCGCGAGGCCGAGCGCGCAGGGGCAGGCGATGATGAGTACGGAGACGGCGGCGACGAAGGCGTAGGACAGCGCCGGGTCCGGCCCGAGGATCGCCCACAGGATGAAGGCAAGCACGGCGGCGCCGACGACGGCGGGCACGAAGTAGTTCGCCACCCGGTCCGCCATCGCCTGGATCGGCGCGCGGGAGCGCTGGGCCTTGGCGACCATCCCGACGATGCGGGACAGGGTCGTATTCTCGCCGACCGCCTCCGCGGCCATCACGAAGCTGCCGGACTTGTTGAGCGTGCCGCCGGTGACGCTGTCGCCCTCGGTCTTCTCGACCGGAACGGGCTCGCCCGTGAGCATGCTTTCGTCGATGGAGGTGCGGCCTTCGGTCAGATGTCCGTCAACGGGCACGTGTTCGCCGGGGCGCACGCGCAGCAGGTCGCCGGTCCGGATCTCATCGAGGGGGACATCCTCGTCCTTGCCGTCGCGCACCCGGCGCGCGGTCTTCGGGGCGAGATCCATGAGCGCGCGGATCGCGTCGCCGGTCCGTTCCCGCGCCGCGAGTTCGAGGACCTGACCGACCAGCACCAGCACGAGTATCACCGCCGCCGCCTCGAAATAGACCGGGGGCGTGCCGTGGTCCCGCATCGCTTCGGGGAAGATGCCCGGCGCGATCAGCGCGACGATCGAGAACAGGTAGGCCGCCCCGGTGCCGAGCGCGATCAGCGTCCACATGTTCGGGCTGCGGTTCACGACCGAGGCCCAACCGCGCTTGAAGAACGGGTAACAGATCAGCACGACCGGCGTGGCCAGTGCGAATTGCAGCCAACCGAAGGCGGTGTGGCCGATCCAGTCGGCGAAGGGCAGGCCGAGGTGGCTGCCCATCTCGAGGATGAACACGGCGAGCGCCAGCGGCGCGGTGATCCAGAGCCTGCGTTTGAAATCGACGTACTCGGGATTCGGGCCGGAGTCAGCGGAGGGAGTCTCGGGCTCGAGCGCCATGCCGCATTTCGGGCAGTCGCCGGGGTGGTCCTGCCGGATCTCTGGGTGCATCGGGCAGGTGTAGATCGCGCCCTCGGGGGCCGGTTCGGGCTTCGGCACGCCGTCGGCATACTTGTCGGGATCGGCCTCGAACTTCGATTTGCAGCCGGCGGAGCAGAAGTAGACCTTCTGCCCCTCGTGTTTCGTCATGTGTTTCGCGGTGCCGCGGTCGACATCCATGCCGCAGACCGGGTCCTTCGCGGTGCGGTAGGCGTCCGGATCGGCTTCGAACTTCTTTCGGCACCCGTCGCAGCAGAAGTGGTAGGTGCGCCCGTCCACCTCCGCGGTCGGTTTGCCGGCGGAAGGGTCGACGGTCATCCCGCAGACGGGGTCGCGGACAAGGGTCTCGGTATCGTCGTTGGTCATGGCGGCACACTTGCTATTCGGCTTGATGCGCCCCACGTAGAGGTTCCAGTAACTGGAAGGTCAAGGAGGACAGTCGATGAATATCGGACAAATGTCCGAGGCCACGGGCCTCCCCGCCAAGACGATCCGGTATTACGAGGATATCGGCCTCGTGCGGCCCGCGCGGGGAGAGAACGGCTACCGCGCCTTCAGCGAGGCGGACCGGCACAAGCTGACCTTCCTCGCCCGGTCCCGGTCGCTCGGCTTTTCGATCGAGGACTGCCGCACGCTGCTGTCACTCTATGAGGATCGTGACCGGGCGAGCGCCGATGTGCGGGCGGTGGCCGAGCGGAACCTCGAGAAGATCGAGACCAAGATTGCCGAACTCGAGGCGTTGAAGGCGACCCTGTCGACACTCGTCCATCGCTGCCACGGCGACGACCGGCCGGATTGTCCGATCCTCGAGGACCTGTCGGCTCACTCCTGAAGGTAGCGGGCCACGATGGGGCGATAGCCGGCGCCGAGCGCGCAGGCCATTGTACCGAGCTTGCCGGCGACGATGCGGGGGACGTGGATGCCGCGCGTGTCGAGCTCCTCCATCGCCCGGGCGGTGCGATCGACGAGCGAGGCGCGGATCGCAGCGGGAAAGCTGCCGTCTATCACGATGACCGGCAGATCTAGCACGGCGGCGAGCACGACCGCGAGCTGCGCCAACCGCCGCGCGGTCTCCGCCATCCATGCCTCGCGCACCTCGTCGAACCCGTCCCAGTGCCGCGACTGAAGCAGCCGCTGGCCGGAGCCCGGCTCCTGGCTGTCGAGCAGGCGTTCGAGTTCATACAGGGATGCGACTTCGAGCAGCTGTCCGGTTGTGCCGTCCGGCCGGGTGACCGGGATCGTTGCAATGGCGCCGGCATTTCCTCTGAGCCCGTGATAGAGTCTGTTTCCGATCACGATGCCCCCGCCGACAAAGGCCCCGACATAGGCATGAGCGAAGTCGGAGAAGCCGACGGCGTTTCCGAACATATGCTCACCGAGGCAGGAGAGTGACCCGTCGTTACCGACGAATGTCGGCAGGCCGGTGACCGCCGCGATCTCGCCCATCGCATCGAAGTTGCGCCACGCGGCCATCTCGCTTTCGGGGGCGCCGAGGTTGTCGAGCCAGTCCCAAAGGTCGAACGGCATCCCGACGCCGATCCCGGCGACCCGGCTTCGACGGTCCGGGGTCAGCCCCTCCATGAGCAGGCGGGTGCCTTCCTTCAGGAAATGCAGCGTACCGTCGGGAGTGGGGTAGGCGTAGCGAACCTCCATATGGCCGCGCACCGTCCCGGCAAGGTCCAGCAGGACGAGGTCCGACCGCCGACGCCCGAGGCGCAGACCGATGGAAAAGGCCCCGTTCGGGTCGAGACGCAGCGGAGTCGACGGTTTGCCGACCTTCCCGCGCACCGGCGTGTCGCGCACCACCAGCCCGTCCGATTCGAGGTTCCGCGTGATGACCGAGGCGGATTGCGCCGACAGGCCGGTCTGACGCGCGATCTCGGCAGATGCGGTCGGACCCTCACGCCGCAGCAGGCTCAGAATCGCCCGTTCGTTCGCGGATCGACCCTCCACCGTGAACGGGCGAGGGTCGTACAATGCGGCTTCCATGACTTTCCCCGGTGTCTCTCGGCCCGAAGAGCGCCACAACGGAATTAATAAATCAAGATGATTTATATATTGACGAACCTGTCCTTTCGACGCAATTGTCCGGTGTCCGTCGCGATGGCGGGCCGTGCCGGGCGGGTCAGCCTGCCGAGGAGACGGCGCGAGAGTATTGGGAGGATACAATGACAAAGCTCATGGCGAGCACCGCGCTCGCTTTCGCCTGCATGGCCGGTGCGGCCGCTGCACAGGATTCCGAGATCAGCGCCTGCCTGATCACCAAGACCGACACCAACCCGTTCTTCGTGAAGATGCGCGAAGGCGCCAGCGCGAAGGCCGAGGAGCTCGGCATCGAGCTGATGACCTTCGCCGGTCAGGTCGACGGCGACCACGAAACCCAGGTTCAGGCGATCGAGACCTGCATCGCGTCCGGTGCGTCGGGCATCCTGCTGACCGCGTCTGACACCTCGTCCATCGTGTCGTCGGTCGAGCTCGCCCGCGAGAACGGTCTGCTGGTGATCGCGCTCGACACACCGCTCAGCCCGATCGACGCGGCGGATGCGACGTTCGCGACCGACAACTTCCTTGCCGGTGAGCTGATCGGCCAGTGGGCCGCCGCCACCATGGGCGACGAGGCGGAGAACGCGAAGATCGCCATGCTCGACCTCAACGTCAGCCAGCCGACCGTCGGCGTGCTGCGTGACCAGGGCTTCCTGACCGGCTTCGGCATCGACGTCGGCGACCCGAACCGCTGGGGCGACGAGGAAGACGAGCGCATCGTCGGCAACGACGTCACGCAGGGCAACGAGGAAGGCGGGCGCACCGCGATGGAGAACCTGCTGGCGCAGGATCCGGAGATCAACGTCGTCTACACGATCAACGAACCCGCCGCCGCCGGTGCCTACGAGGCGCTCCGCGCCATCGGCCGCGAGAACGACGTGCTGATCGTGTCCGTCGACGGTGGCTGCCCCGGCGTCCAGAACGTCGCGGACGGCGTGATCGGTGCCACGTCGCAGCAGTACCCGCTCGACATGGCGTCGCTCGGCATCGAGGCGATCGCCCAGTACGCCGAGGACGGCACCCTGCCGGAGCCGACCGAAGGCAAGGACTTCTTCGACACGGGCGTGCAGCTCGTGACCGACGCGCCGGTGGACGGCGTCGAGTCGATTTCGGTCGAAGAGGGCATGGACCTCTGCTGGGGCTGATCCTGCCGGATCGGACCTGAACCCGGGGGCAAGGCGGAGGAGGACCGCCTTGCCCCACGCCAGTCTTAGGGAGGGACTGCGATGAGCCAGTCAGACAGCTACGACGACGTCGTGAAGACCCGCCGCGAAGAATCCTTCGCGGAGTTCGAGGATCATCGGAAAGGGTTCATCGGCAAATTTCACCACGCGCTGCACGTGACACCGGCCCTCGTGCCGCTGATCGTGCTGGTCGCGTCGATCATCATCTTCGGGTTGCTGATCGGGGACCGGTTCTTTTCACCCTTCTCGCTGACCCTGATTCTGCAGCAGGTGCAGATCGTCGGCATCGTTGCCGCGGCGCAGTCGCTCATCATCCTGACGGCGGGCATCGACCTGTCGGTCGGGGCGATCACGGTGTTCTCTTCCGTCGTCATGGGGCAGTTCGTGTTCCGGTACGGCCTGCCGCCGACCTTCGCGGTCATGGGCGGGCTGGTATTCGGCACGCTCTGCGGCGCGCTGAACGGTCTGCTGGTCAGCCGCATGAAGCTGCCGCCCTTCATCGTCACGCTGGGCACCTGGCAGATCATTCTGGCGTCGAACTACCTCTACAGCCGGAACGAGACGATCCGCGCACAGGAGATTTCGTCCGAGGCGCCCTTGCTTCACCTGATGGGCGCAAAGTTCAACGTTGGTGGTGCCGTCTTCACTGTCGGGGTCTGCTTCATGATCCTGCTGGTTTTCGTGCTCGCCTGGGTGCTGCGCTACACGGCGTGGGGCCGGCACGTCTACGCGGTCGGCGACGATCCGGAGGCGGCGCAGCTGTCGGGCGTGAACGTCAAACGCACGCTGCTGTCGGTCTACATGCTGTCAGGCCTGATCTGCGCTTTTGCCGGCTGGGCCCTGATCGGGCGGATCGGCTCCGTTTCCCCGACCTCGGCCTACGAGGCCAACATCGAATCCATCACTGCCGTCGTGATCGGGGGCATCTCGCTGTTCGGCGGGCGGGGCTCGATCCTCGGCACGCTGTTCGGGGCGCTGATCGTCGGGGTGTTCACCCTCGGGCTACGGCTGCTCGGCGCGGACGCGCAGTGGACCTACTTCTTCATCGGTGTGCTCATCATCGCCGCCGTCGCCGTGGACCAATGGATCAGAAAGGTCTCCGCATGACCCAGAAACCAATCCTGTCCGCCAAGAACCTGGTGAAGCGTTACGGGCGTGTCGTGGCCCTCGATCATTGCGACTTCGAGCTCTACCCGGGCGAGATCCTCGCGGTGATCGGCGACAACGGTGCCGGGAAATCGACCCTGATCAAGGCGCTTTCGGGGGCCGTGGTCCCCGAGGAGGGCGAAATCTTCCTCGACGGGGAGACGGTGAACTTCTCGGCGCCGACCGACGCCCGCGATGCCGGCATCGAAACGGTCTACCAGACCCTCGCCATGTCGCCGGCGCTGTCGATCACCGACAACATGTTCATGGGGCGCGAGCTGCGGAAGCCGGGCTTTCGCGGCAAGTGGCTTCGGCAGCTCGACCACAAGGCGATGGAGACCTTCGCCAAGCAGAAGCTGTCGGACCTCGGGCTGCTGACGATCCAGAACATTAACCAGGCGGTCGAGACGCTATCGGGCGGGCAGCGGCAGGGCGTCGCCGTGGCCCGCGCCGCCGCGTTCGGGTCGAAAGTGATCATCCTCGACGAGCCGACCGCCGCGCTGGGCGTGAAGGAGAGCCGGCGGGTGCTTGAGCTGATCCAGGACGTGAAGAGCCGGGGCATTCCGATCATCCTGATCAGTCACAACATGCCTCACGTGTTCGAGGTCGCCGACCGGGTTCACGTGCACCGGCTGGGCAAGCGTCTGTGCGTCATCGACCCGAAACAGCACACCATGTCGGACGCCGTCGCCTACATGACCGGCGCCAAGGAACCCGAAGAGATCGCAGCCTGATCCAGCGGTGCGCGCGTTCGCGCGCGCAGGTCGAGCCGGCCATGCGGCCGGCGGAAGAGGGGGCTGTCTGCCCCCTCTTGGCCTTTCGGCCAATTCACCCCCGAGAATATTTGAAGCCCGAAGAAGCTCAGACCCGCACGAGGCGGCCGTCCGGCCCCTCTTCCATGTGGCTCTTGCTCATCGTCTCGAGCGCGCGGGTCGCCTCTGACCGGTCTGCGGGTTCGAGACGTCCGGCGCCCGCGTCCTCGACCCGAAGGACAGAGGATTTCAGCAGGCGCGAGTAGGGATGCTTCGGATCGTCCAGCACGGCGCGGGCCGGGCCGAACTCCACCACGTAACCCTTCTGCATGATGATGAGCCGGTCGGAGATGTAGTAGGCCGTGGCGAGGTCGTGAGTGATGTAGATGACCGAGACGCCGAATTCGTCTCGCAGGTTCTTCAGCAAGTTCACGATCGACATGCGCAGGCTGGCATCGACCATCGAGACGGGCTCGTCCGCGATCAGCAGCGCGGGGTTCGGGATCAGCGCCCGGGCGATCGCGACGCGCTGAAGCTGGCCGCCGGACAGTTCGTGTGCGTAGCGGCCCTTCACTTCCGACAGTGACAGGCCGACCTTCTGCAGGGCGTCGTCCATCGCGGCCTCGACCTCGTCCCGGCTCGTCAGCCCGAGCAGCGAGCGGGCGGTCGAGACGAGGTAGCGGTCGACCTGCTTGAGCGGGTTGAACGTCTCGAACGGGTTCTGGAACACCGGCTGGACGGAGCGCATGAACTTCAGCCGGGCGGCGCGGTTGCCGAGCGCGGCGGTATCGGTGCCCTTGAAGGTGATGTGACCCTCGGTCGGCTGTTCGAGGCCGAGGATCATCCGCGACAGGGTGGTCTTGCCGGAGCCGGACTCGCCGATGATCGTGAAGATCTCGGGCTTGTCCTCGTCCAGCGTGAAGGAGACGTTGCGCACGGCATCGACGTGATGACGCGAGAGCAGGCCGCCGAGGTGGAAGCGTTTCGAGACGTCGTTGATCTCCAGAAGGCTCATGCCGGGACCTCCGTTCCGAGCGCTTGCGGCGGCCGGACCTCGTCCGCGCGCCAGCAGGCGGAGCGGTGGTCGCTGCCGACGTTCACGAGCGGTGGCACTTCGGCGCGGCACTTGTCGATTGCGAGCGGGCAGCGAGGGTGGAAGCGGCAGCCCGGCGGCGGCTCCGCGAGGTTCGGCGGCTTGCCTTCCAGCGCGGCCTTCTGCGTCACGTCGCCGATCCGCGGCAGGGATCCGACGAGGTGCGACGTGTAGGGGTGCTTGGGCGCGGTGAAGATGGTGCGGGTCGGTGCCTCCTCCACGATGCGGCCGGCGTAGACGATGGCGATCCGGTCGGCGATGTTGGCGTGGACGCTCATGTCGTGGGTCACGAAGACGACCGAGCTGCCCATCTCCTGCTGCACGTTGCGGATCATCGCCAGCACGTCCTTCTGCACCACGACGTCGAGCGCGGTGGTCGGCTCGTCGGCGATGATGAACTCGGGACGGCAGACAGTGGCGACCGCGATGGTCGCGCGCTGTCTCATGCCGCCCGAGAGCTGGTGAGGATAGGCGCTGAGCACTTCGGCGGGCAGGCCCAGCCGGTCGAGGTGCGCCTCGACGCGGCGATAGAACTCCTTCCTAGGGACGCCCATCGGCTTCATCGCGAAGTCCTCGAACGTCTTCCGCACCCGGCGGACCGGGTTCATCACGCTCATCGAGCCCTGCATGATGTAGCTGAGGTTCTTCCAGCGGATCGCGTCGACCTCGGCCTTCGAGGCGGCGTAGGGATCGATCACGAGATCGCCGAAGCGATAGGTGATCTTGCCGTCCACCACGCGGAGCGGCGGGCGGATCGCCGCGGCCAGTGTCTTGATGAGGGACGTCTTGCCCGAGGAACTTTCGCCCGCGATGCCGTAGATCTCGTTTCGGCGGATCTCGAGCGTCACGTCGTCGACGGCGCGGACCTCCCGATTGATGCCGAAGAGGCCAAGCTGGTAATAGGCCTTGAGGTTCTCGACGGTGAGGACCGGTTCATTGTCGGCCATCGGTTCAGCCTCCCATCCGGCGCAGGCGCGAGCGCGGGTCGATATGTTCATTGAGCGAGACGGCGAGCAGGAACAGGCCGATGAAGGTGGTCACCACGAGGGTCACCGGCACCGCGATCCACCACCAGATCCCGGCGACCAGGGCGGAGTGGTTGTTGGCCCAGTAGATCATCGTTCCGATCGTCGGCTGGTTGATATCGGTGAAGCCGAGGACGGCGAGCGTCACCTCCAGGCCGATGGACCAGATCATGTTGGCCATGGCCGTCGAGAAGACGATCGGCATCACGTAGGGCAGGTGTTCCTCGAACATCACCTTCCGGGCGTTCATGCCGGCGAAGATAGCGTGACGCGTGAATTCGCGGTGCCGCAGGCCCAGCGCGACGGACCGGATCAGGCGCGCGTCGTATGGCCAGCCGAAGCAGGCCATGATGAGCGCGAGTGTCAGCGGCGTCAGGTCGCTGCGGAGCACGAAGTAGAACAGCACGAGGATCGGGAAGATCGGCAGCGCGACGAAGATGTCGTTCACGAACATCAGCGCCCGGTCGACCCATCCCCCCATATAGCCCGACAAGAGGCCCACGGTGATCGAGATGATCCGGCTGAGCACCGCCACCAGCAGGCCGAAGGCGAGCGTGTTGCGGATCGCGACGGTCGCCTGCCAGAACAGGTCCTGTCCGCGCGAGTTGGTGCCGAACCAGTAGTCCGACGACGGCGGCATGTCGGGTGGCGCCATGTAGATCATGGAGGTGTCGATCGGCGCGAAGAAGCTGAGGCAGGCGAAGCCGGCCACCAGGAGGACCAGGAACAGGCCGAGGCCGAATTCCCGGTTCAGGCGAATGAGGTCTCTTACGACGGTCAGCATGGGGTCACTCCGCCTTCACGCGCGGGTCGAGGATCGGGTGGATCAGATCGACGATGAAGATCGCCACGGCGACCGAGAAGATCGCCACCGTCGAGACGGCGAGCACGGTGGCGTTGTCGCCGCCGTTCACCGCGTCGACCAGCAGCGTGCCGATGCCGGGATAGTTGAAGACCTGCTCCGTGATGATCGTGCCCGAGAAGATCGCGCCGAGCGTCATCGCCAGCGCGGTGAGCTGCGGCACCGCCGCGTTGCGCATCACGTAGGCGAAGACGATGCGGTTGCGCTTCACACCGGCGAGTTCGGCATAGGTCACGTAGTCCTCGGTCACGATGTTGGAGACGAGCGAGCGCATCCCGAGGAACCATGTCCCGAACCCGACGAGGATAAGCGACATCGACGGCAGGATGGCGTGCTGCAGGACGGACAGGATGAAGGGCATGTTCCAGCCGGGCCGCACGTTCATCGCGAAACCGCCGGAGATCGGCAGGATCGGCCAGATGAAGCCGAAGAGGATCAGCATCAGGAAGGCGACGATGTAGTAGGGGATCGGCTGGACGCCCATCGCGACCACGCCGAAGGCCTTCAGCAGGCGGTTGTTCTGGAAGTAGCCGGCGAGGCCACCGAGCATGTTGCCCAGCAGCCAGGTCATCATGATGGAGAAGGCCAGCAGGCCGACCGTCCAGGGCAGCGCGCGCATCACGAGCGTCATCGCCGGGGTCGGGAAGGCGATCAGGGACGGGCCGAGGTCGCCGGTCGAAAGCCGTCGCCAGAAATTCAGGTACTGTTCGAACATGCTGCCGTCGACTCCGTAGAGTTCGGTCAGTGCGGTGCGCATCTGTTCCACTGCTTCCGGGCTGAAGCCCGAGCGTGACGTGATGCGGCTGAGGGTCTGCTGCACCGGATCGATCGGCGACAGGTTGGTGATGAAGAACGCGATCGAGACGCCGAAGAAGACGACGACGAGGAGCTGAATCGCTCGCTTCGCGGCAAACCAGAGGTACGCTTTCACAGCGATGCCTTTCTGCTCGGACAGGGTCTGTGTGTCGTGGGGACGCGGCGCCCGGACGATGCCGGGCGCCGCAGGAACGTGCCGTTACTGGCTGACCGGCTCGAGCTGGGTCAGGATGTAGCGGCTGTTGGCCCAGTTGTTCACCGGGTTGGCGTAGGGGTTCTCCGCCGTCGGGTAACCGGTCCAGTAGCGCTCCGACATTGCGACGAAGACGTTGTAGGACATCACCGGGATGTTGGGCATGTCCTGCAGGTGCAGGCGCACGAATTCCCGGCCGAGTTCCACGTTCCGCTCGAGGTCGGAGAAGTCGGACTGGCGGACCTCTTCGATCAGAGCGTCGAGCTCGGGGTTGGTCCAGCGCATCCAGTTACGGGCAGGCTGAATCTCACCCGGTTCGGACACGTACTGCGAGTGGTAGCTGTCGAGGAAGAAGGACAGGTCGGGATGACCGCCCCAGGTCTCGACGGCCCAGCCGACTTCCATCTCGAAGTCGCCGGCCTCGGTCCGCGGCCAGATGTCGGGCGCGACTTCCGCCGTCACCTGCACGCCGTTCTGGGTCCAGGTCTGCGCGGCGATCGTGCCGAGCCGGTTGATGACACCCTCGGACGGGATGAGCACGGTGAAGCCGAAGGGTTCGCCGTTCGGCATCATCCACTGGTTGCCTTCCTGGGTGAACCCGGCGGAACGCAGCAGCTCTCCGGCCGCCTCGATGTCCTGGCCCCACCAGCCGTAGCCGAAGGCGCGGCGGATCTCTTCTTCGTCCGTCGGAACTTCGTCGCCGAACTGGGGACGAACGAACTCCGCGATCTCGAGGCCGACATCGGGGTTGTAGGGCTTGATCGTGCTCTCACCCGTGTCGAGTTCGAAGTTGATCAGCTCGTCCTGCATCGGCCCGTGATAATCGTCCGGGTGCGTGCCCGTCGGCGGAATGGAGATCGCCGAAAGCGTCGCCGCGCCGCGATAGGACGCCATCGACAGTGTCCGTGCCTCGAGCATCAGCGCGAGAGCCCAGCGGACCTTGGCGTCCTCGAACTTCTCGTTCTGGTGGTTGAAGATGAACATCGGCAGCGTCGGATCCGGGTGGGCATAGGGGAAGCCCGGGAACCAGCCGCGCACGTCGTCTTCCTGCTCGACGATCGAGAACATGCCCTCGGGGGACAGGTCGTGGATCATGTCGAGGTTGCCGTTCCGCATCTCGATGAGGCGGTTATCGATCGGCATGTTGTTGCGGTAGATGACGTATTGCGGGGCCGGCTCGCCGTATTCGGCGACCGTCGTGCGATCCCAGTCGTCACGCTTTTGCCAGATGTACCACGTCCCGTTCGGGTCGTAGCTGTGCAGCGTGTAGGGGCCGAGGCCGACGGGCTCCGCGAAGTCGTAGGACATGATGTCGTCGACTTCGGAGAAGATATGCTCCGGCATGATCCACGCGGCGTTCCAGCGGACCGAGAAGACCGAATGGAAGCGCGAGTTCGGGGCCTGGAGCGTGAACTTCACGGTGTAATCGTCGACCGCTTCGACGCTCTCGACCTGGGTCGAGAAGGCGCCGCTCCAGACCAGTCCGGGCGTGTCCATCTGGGTCTGAACGGTGAAGACGACGTCGTCGGCGGTAAATTCTTCGCCATCCGACCAGTAGATGCCCTCGCTCAGCGAGACCGTCATCTCGGTGAAGTCGTCGTTGTATTCCGGCGGAGCGGAGGCGAGCGAGTTGTAGTTCACGCCGTCGATCCCCTCGTTGGGGTCGATGTACCACAGCGTATCCATCATCAGCTGGTGCAGGCCGGTCGAGGTCCCGCCGCCTGCGCTGACCCAGATGTTGAACCAGCCGGGGTTGTTGATCACACCTTCCGGGTTCTGCAGGATCAGCGTTTCTTCACGGGGCAGGTCCTGGATCGGCGGGGCTTCGCCGCCTTCCTCCTGCGCGAATGCGGCTCCAGTACTCATGCCGGACATGAGCAGGGCCGACGCCAAAAGCGTCTTCCACTTCATATTGAATCTCCTCCCAAAGAAGACGCGGTGCGCCGCGTCTGACACAAGGCTACGAAAGTGCGCCCTCATGTCAACGAGTTTTACGATATTTATCAGTATTGCGGGTATGAATGCTGATCTGGCGCTGCGAGGAACAGGCAGATCGATGCTGAGATGGGTGAACGCGCAGGGTTTCCGAGGCCAAGCAAAAGCCCTGAAACGCAGAAGGCCCCCGACGTGCGGGGGCCTTCTGGCGAATTGGTGCCCAGGAGAGGACTCGAACCTCCACGACCGTAAAGTCACTGGCACCTGAAGCCAGCGCGTCTACCAATTCCGCCACCTGGGCAGGTGTGCGAAGCGCCGTTTAGGAGAGCGCGAAGCCGGTGTCAACGCGATTCATGCAGTTCGGCAAAAGCGCCTTGTCTGGCCCCCGGGCGGACGGTAGACCCACCTCAGTCCGAGCGGAGTCAGCACGATGAGCAAGCTTGTCACCATTTTCGGCGGGTCCGGGTTCGTCGGCCGCTACATTGCCCGGCGCCTGGCCCAGGACGGCTGGCGTATCCGGGTCGCCGTGCGCAATCCGAACGAGGCGCTTTTCCTGCGGCCCTACGGTGTCGTCGGGCAGGTCGTCCCCGTGTTCTGCAACATTCGCGACGACAACAGCGTGCGCGAAGCGACTCGCGGCGCGGACGCGGTGGTGAATTGCGTCGGGGTGCTGAGCGAGATCGGCGCCAACACGTTCTCTGCCGTTCAGACGGAAGGTGCCGAACGTATCGCGCGGATCGCCAAGGAAGAGAACGTGGGCACGCTCGTCCACCTGTCCGCCATCGGCGCGGACGCCGAATCCTCCTCGGAATACGCCCAGACGAAAGCCGCCGGCGAAGCCGGCATCCTCGAGCATTTCCCGGATGCCATGATCCTGCGCCCGTCCCTGATCTTCGGGCCGGAAGACCAGCTCTTCAACCGCTTCGCGTCGATGTCCCTGATGGGGCCGGCACTGCCGCTCGTCGGGGCCGAGACGAAGTTCCAGCCGGTCTATGTCGACGACGTCGCCGCAGCGGCGGTGATGGGAGTCGAGGGCAAGGCGACCGGGACCTATGAACTCGGCGGGCCGGACGTGGACACGTTCCGCGAGCTGATGCAGCAGATGCTCGGGATGATTCACCGTCGGAAGATGATCGTTAACCTGCCGTTCGGCATCGCCAAGATCATGGCGGCTGTGTTCGGTGCGATCACCTTCGCAACCGCCGGGTTGTTCCGTGGTCCGATCACCCGCGATCAGGTCGAGAACCTGCGCCATGACAACGTGGTGTCCGAGGATGCGAAGGGCTTCAAGGAGCTCGGCATCGTTCCGGAATCGCTCGAGGCGATCCTGCCGGAGTATCTCTGGCGCTTCCGTCCCTCCGGTCAGTACGACGCGATCAAGGAAAGCGCGCGGAACCTCCGGGGCGGCCGGTATTCCTGACATCATGCGACGCCTGCTGCTCTGGCTGGCGTTCATTCTTCCGACCGTTGCCGGTGCGCAGGAAAGCTTTGCGACATTTGCGCGGGCGGTGACAAACGACGCGGCCGTTCTGGCGCGGATTGACGATATCCTTGCCGATCCGCCGGTCAGGACCGAAGACATCGGGTATTACGGTTTCGAGGACGCGCTGCCGTCCAAGCGTGCCCTCATGACGATGCTGTACCGGCTCTCCGAGGCCGGCGCGCTGATCTCCGTCGAGGACAAGTCTGTCAGCAACCTTCCCGCTGCGTTGACCGAGGCCGAGGTGATCGCCCCCGATCCGGAGAACCGGTTCCTGACGTTGCCGGGGTTTTCGGGGGAGGGAGCCAACAGCCCGCGCCGCGATCCGCTGATCGCGCTGCGGCGGGGCTTCGCGTCCCATGTCGACGCTCTGAACGCGGCGGCCGCGGCGCGGGGGTTCACCTTGATCGAGGTCCGCAAGGAGGGGGATGAGCTGCTGCTCTGGCCCGCGCCCGTGGCGGCGGCGGAGGAGTGGAGCGGCGTTGTCCTCGCCCCCGGTGTGACGCTCGTCCCGTTCGACGGGGTCACCTACTGGTCACTGCTCACCTACGAGCTGATGCTGGATGAGCGGGACAGCGCCCTGCCTGACGGGCTTCAGGAGTAGGCGATCCCAAGCAGGATCACCCCGAGAACGCAGCGGTAGATCACGTAGGGCGTGAAGCTGACGCTCTTCAGCAGTCGCATCATCAGGGTCAGCGCCAAAAGCGCGGCGATGAAGGCGAAGACCGCCGCGATCAGGCCGTCGCGGGCGACCTGCATGTTGCCCTCGGAGGCGACATCGGCGGCGAGAAGGACACCGGAGGCGAGAATCGTCGGGATCGACATGAGCATCGCCAGCTTCGCCCCATCGTGCCGGGTGTAGCCGAGCTGCCGGGCGCCGGTAATGGTGATGCCCGAGCGCGAGGTCCCTGGGATCAGGGCCACCGCCTGCCAGAGCCCCATTATGACCGCGTCCCGCAGGGACCAATCGTCCTGAGTCTTCACCTCGGGGCCCTTCTGGTCGGCCCAGTAGAGCACGATACCGAAGATCAGCATCGTCCAGCCGATCACCGCGATGGAGCGCATCGCCTCGTCGAGGCCGGTCACCTTCAACACGAGGCCGGCGATGATGACCGGGATCGTGGCGATGACGAGCAGGAAGGCCAGCTGCGCACCGGGCGTGTCCATCCGCCCGCGAAGCAGGCGAGGCAGGCCCAGAAGGCCCATCTTCACATCGCTCCAGAAGTAGATGACCACCGCGAACAGCGTTCCGACGTGCACCGCGACGTCGATGGCGAGACCCTGATCCTCCATTCCGGTAAGCTGGGGCAGCAGAATCAGGTGGCCTGAGGACGATACCGGCAGGAACTCCGTGATGCCCTGGATGATCGCCACGAGGAGGAGCTGCAGCAGAGGCATGATGGATCACCGGTTGATTCGACGTTGCCAACCTAACCCACGGGACTCCAAGGGTAAGCCCCCAAAAGGGTAACGAAGCGGACCTAATATTTGGCGCTCAAACACGAAAAGTGGTTGGGTTGGGTAATCTATTCGACCAATAGGTCAGCATTTATGACTTTTCATTCTCGGGGAACCGCTGTAAATCGCGTGTGAGATAGGGAAGGAGCCTGCCTTGGCCGTACAGAAGATGCTCAAGTTCGTGACCGTCGACCGGGACATGCCGGAGAAGCGTCCGCCGAACCTACGCAAAGAAGACTTCCAGGAGATCTACGGTGAATTCGCGAAAGCGAAGGCCGAGGAGCAGTCAGGCCGTTGCAGCCAGTGCGGCGTGCCCTACTGCCAGAGCCATTGCCCGCTTCACAACAACATCCCCGACTGGCTCCGCCTGACGGCCGAGAACCGTCTGCAGGAAGCCTACGAGATCAGCCAGGCGACGAACACGTTTCCCGAGATCTGCGGTCGCATCTGCCCGCAGGATCGCCTCTGCGAGGGCAACTGCGTGATCGAGCAGTCGGGCCACGGCACCGTCACGATCGGCGCCGTCGAGAAATACATCACCGACACCGCCTTCGACGAGGGGTGGGTCCAGCCGATCCGCCCCGCTC
The DNA here is from genome assembly GCF_016134045.1 of Pelagovum pacificum. NCBI lineage: Bacteria > Pseudomonadati > Pseudomonadota > Alphaproteobacteria > Rhodobacterales > Paracoccaceae > Pelagovum > Pelagovum pacificum. The sequence continues at coordinate 3,918,486 of NZ_CP065915.1, forward strand.
AGGAGCGTGCCGAAAGCGTCGCCATCATCGGTGCCGGGCCGGGTGGCCTCGCCGCTGCGGACCGCCTGCGCCGCGCCGGCCTGCAAGTGACGGTCTACGACCGCTACGACCGTGGCGGCGGGCTGATGACCTATGGCATTCCGGGCTTCAAGCTCGAGAAGGACATCGTCATGAAGCGGATGGCGCAGCTGGAGGATGGCGGCGTCGAGTTCGTGATGAACTGCAACGTGGGCGAAGACATCTCCTTCGACGCGATCCGCGGCAAGCACGACGCCGTGCTGATCGCCACCGGTGTCTACAAGAGCCGTGACCTGCAGGCTCCGGGCTCCGGCGCGAGCGGGATCGTGCGCGCCATCGACTACCTCACCGCCTCGAACCGCATCGGGTTCGGCGACGAGGTGCCCGAGTACGACAGCGGCGAGCTGAACGCCTCCGGCAAGAAGGTGGTCGTGATCGGCGGCGGCGACACCGCGATGGACTGTGTCCGCACCGCGATCCGTCAGGGCGCCGAGAGCGTGAAGTGCCTCTATCGCCGCGACAAGGCCAACATGCCCGGCTCGCAGCGCGAAGTCGCGAACGCGGAAGAGGAAGGCGTCGAATTCGTCTGGCTGTCCGCGCCCAAGGGCTTCACCGGCGACATGATCGAAGGCGTGATGGTGCAGAAGATGCGCCTCGGCGCGCCCGACGTGTCTGGCCGCCAGATGCCCGAGCTGATCGAAGGGTCGGATTACGTCGAGGACGCCGACCTCGTGATCAAGGCGCTCGGGTTCGAGCCGGAGGACCTGCCGGCGCTCTGGGGTGTCGAGGGGCTGGAAGTCACGCGGTGGGGCACGGTGAAGGCCGAGTTCACGACCGGCAAGACGTCGCTTCCCGGCGTCTATGCTGCGGGTGACATCGTCCGGGGTGCGTCGCTGGTGGTCTGGGCGATCCGCGATGGTCGCGACTCCGCCGACGCGATCCTCGAATACCTTGCAACCACGACGAGCGTCGCCGCCGAATAGGCGCGACGCCACCCGGCCGCTGCCGGACCGACACCAAGGACGATCGCAGGAGAGAATGGGACCGCGACTGCTGATACTGCTTGCCGCCATCACGGCCGCGCCTGCCGCGTTGCAGGCCCAGTCGGCTATGGGCGCGCCGGAAGGGTGCAAAGGCACCCTGACGGTTCAGCAGCGCGGGTGCCGTATCCTCAACGTGTGGACCTGCGAGGCCGAGCCGGGGATCACCTACAGCTCTCTCGGTGACGAAGACGGCCCGTTCCGCATCAAGAAGACGGATGCGGAGTTCCAGTGGCTCGCGACCTATTATCCCCGGGCGGGTGACGAGCAGACGCTTGCCCCGTCGAACCCTGATCCCGAGAGCATCACCGAGCTGATCGACACCGGCTACGACTCGTTCGACTTCAGCGTGCGCACCGCGCTCGATGGAATCGAAACGCGGGTCGTTGGCCATGACCGGCTGACCGGCGAGACCGAGATCGACGGCGAGCCGCTGCTGACGACCGAGTACGAGATGACCTACATCTCCGCCGACGGAGGCCGGTCCGGGCCATACCTCGGTCAGCAGTATCTGTCGGCGCGGCACCGGCTCTTCATCCTTGGCGAAAGCTGGGATGCGGCGGCTCCCGAAGACGTTACCGACAATTCCCCGGTGGAGTTCATCTACCCGGGCGAGGAGGGATTCTTTTCCGATACGCCGCGATACGGCTGTGACATGCTCATGTCGTCGTTCCAGCCATAGTCCGGAGTAGGTTCAGAAGATGCGTTTTCTCCTCGTCATAGTTCCCCTTGCGCTGCCGCTGGCCACACCGGCCGCGGCCCAGGACTCCGGTGGCTTCTCGCTGCCCGAAGGGTGCCGCGCCTATGTCACCGTGCAGGAGCGCGACTGCGTCGTCGCGCACCACTACCGGTGCGATGCCGACCCGGCCGGCTACCAGCGCCGTGTCGACCTCGGCGAAGAGGGCCTGCTTTATGCCGGCGTGACCGATGAGCAGGGGCAGTGGATCGAAAGCTACCACCCGTCCACGGATCACTCCGAAGCGCTCGAAGCGGCGCCGGCCGATCCCGCGAACCTGTCCGAACTGATCGAGCAGGGCGAGGACACCTACGACTTCATCACGCTCTCCGACGAGATCGGCCCGACCCGTTATGTGGGCCGTGACGCGCTGACCGGCGTGACCGAAGAGATCGACGGCGTGACGCTGCAACAGACGGAATACGACATCGTGGCCTATGGGCCGGATGGCGCCGAAGAGTGGCGGGCCTCAGGAAATGAATGGATTTCAAAGGATTGGCGGATTTTCCTGTCCGGTATCGGCTCGGTGACGACGCCGGCCGAGCAATGGGACACCGACGATTCTCCCGTTGAGTTCATTTTTCCGGGAGAGCCGGGTTTCTTATCCGCAAACCCGAAATACGGTTGCGGGGCGTTGATGTCCAAATCCGGAGGAACCGAATGAGACGCCTCACCATCGCCCTTGCGCTTGCCGCAGCGGCCCCCGTTGCCCCAGTCGCGGCCCAATCCTGGGAGCCGCCTCCGGGTTGCGAAGGTTTCCTGACCGTGCAGCAGCGCGGCTGCATGCTGTCCAACCACTACACCTGCGAAGAAGATCCCGATGGCGATCAGTGGCGTGTGGACTTCACCGAGCAGGGCCCCGTCTTCGCCAGCCGCATCAACTACGAGACGGAGTGGGTCGAAAGCCTCGGCCTCGTCACGCGCACCCGCACGGTGCTCGGCGACGATCCCGAAGATCCGGCGTCGCTGACGACGCTGCTCGAGGAGGGGATCGACACCTACGATTTCACGACCGTGACGAACGAAGAGGAAGTGACGCACTACGCGGGCGCCGACGTTCTGACGGGCGAGACGGTGAATATCGACGGGCACGAGCTCGCCGTCATCACCTACCAGACCGAGGTCGAGGGGCCGGAGGGCGTGTCGCGCCAGGAAGGCACCAACTACGTCGATATCGAGAACCGCATGTTCCTGCCCGGTACGACCGCGATGCGGAACGAAGACGGGACGATGGGTCCCGAGCGGGACAACACGCCGATGAAGATCATCGAGCCGGGTGAACCGGGCTTCTTCGCGTCCTCGCCGATCTACGATTGCGGCGTTCAGGACATCTCCTGGGAGGACGCGGGCCAGTGATCGCTGCCCGGATCATAACGGTCGACACGTTGGCGGGGAGTGTCCTTCCCGCCCGTGCCGATCGGACGGCCACGAACGGAGGGCGCTGATGGCGAGAACCGGACATTGCCTGTGTGGCGCGGTGAAATTTACCGCCAAAGAGCTCGGACCGTTCGGCATCTGCCATTGCGGCATGTGCCAACGATGGCTCGGCTCCGCGATGTTCGGCGTCACGGTCCCTGAGAAGGCGATGGAGATCGAGGGTGCCGAACATGTCGGCAGCCGCCGGTCGTCCGACTGGGCCACGCGCTGCTGGTGCACCGAGTGCGGTAGCAGCCTGTGGTACCGCTACGACAAGGGTCGCGACGGGCAGGGCGATTACGAAGTGCCGCTCGGCCTGTTCGACGACCGTGACGGCCTCACGCTGCGGCGCGAGATATATTTCGACCGCAAGTCCGACAGCTGGTCTGTCGAAGGCTCGCATGAACGGCTCACCGAAGCGCAGACCACTGCGATCTTCGGCTGAAAGTAGAGAGAGAACGATGGCGATGGACCTGGTTGACGGAACGATGGACGGAGAGTGCCTGTGCGGCGCGGTGACCGTGCACGTGTCCGGCCGCCACGAGGGCCAGCCGGGGGCCTGCCATTGCTCGATCTGCCGGACCTGGACCGGCGGCCTGTTCGTCGGCTTCCACGCCGAGGACGACGCCGTGACGGTCGAGGGCGACGTGCGCACCTACCGGTCCTCCCCGTTCGCCGACCGGGCCTTCTGCCCGGTGTGCGGGACGTCACTCTGGATCCGTGATCTCGAAACCGGCTCGGGCTACGACCTGATGCCCGGCCTGTTTCCCGCGCTGCACGGCGCGCCCCTGAAATCCGAAATCTATTCCGACCAGGCCCCGGCCTACATCGCTCTGTCCGGCGACCATGTCCGGCAGACGCAGGCGGAATGGGAAGCCAATCATCCCTTTGTCGAAGGAGACGTTCGATGACCCGTTACGATGAGACCTGGGCCCAAAGGGAAGAGACCAAACGCAAATGGATGGCGGAGAACTCGCTGTTCCGGGAGGATGACGAGCACGCATCGTGCGGCGTCGGCCTCGTGGTCTCCATCGACGGGACGAAAAGCCGGCAAGTGGTCGAGAACGGCATCAAGGCGCTGAAGGCCATCTGGCACCGTGGCGCTGTCGATGCCGACGGCAAGACCGGCGACGGCGCCGGCATCCACGTCCAGATCCCGGTCGACTTCTTCTACGACCAGATCCGCCGCACCGGCCACGAGCCCCGGATGGATCAGCTCATGGCGGTCGGTCAGGTGTTCCTGCCCCGCACCGACTTCGGCGCGCAGGAGACCTGCCGCACGATCGTCGAGACCGAAGTCCTGCGGATGGGCTATTACATCTACGGCTGGCGTCACGTGCCGGTGGACATCTCCGTCCTCGGCGACAAGGCCAACGCGACCCGGCCCGAGATCGAGCAGATCCTCATCTCAAACTCCAAGAATGTCGACGAAGAGACGTTCGAGCGCGAGCTCTACGTGATCCGCCGCCGGATCGAGAAGGCCGCCGCCGCGCAGCAGGTCGGCCAACTCTACCTCGCGTCGCTGTCCTGCCGGTCGATCATCTACAAGGGCATGATGCTGGCGCAGGACGTTGCCAACTTCTATCCCGATCTGCTGGACGAGCGGTTCGAGAGCGCCTTCGCGATCTACCACCAGCGCTACTCCACCAACACGTTCCCGCAATGGTGGCTGGCCCAGCCCTTCCGGATGCTCGCCCATAACGGCGAGATCAACACGCTGAAGGGCAACATGAACTGGATGAAGAGCCACGAGATCCGCATGGCCTCCTCCACGTTCGGCGACATGGCCGGTGACATCAAACCGATCATCAGCCAGGGCTCGTCGGACTCCGCCGCGCTCGACGCCGTGTTCGAGGTTCTGGTTCGGTCGGGCCGCAATGCGCCGATGGCCAAGACGCTGCTGGTGCCGGAAAGCTGGTCCAAGCAGGCGGACGAGCTGCCGCAGGCGTGGCGCGACATGTATGCCTACTGCAACGCGGTGATCGAGCCGTGGGACGGCCCCGCCGCGCTCGCCATGACTGACGGTCGCTGGGTTTGCGGCGGTCTCGACCGGAACGGCCTGCGCCCGATGCGCTACGTCGTGACCGGCGACAACCTTCTGATCGCGGGCTCCGAAGCCGGCATGGTGCCGGTCGACGAGAAGACCGTGAAGGAGAAGGGCGCGCTCGGCCCGGGGCAGATGATCGCCGTCGACATGAAGGAGGGCGGCCTCTTCCACGACGTCGAGATCAAGGACAAGCTCGCTGCCTCGCAGCCGTTCGGCGACTGGGTCGGCAAGATCAGCGAACTCGACGAAGAGCTCGCCAAGGCGACCGAGCAGCCGATCTTCGAAGGTGCCGAACTGCGCCGCCGCCAGATCGCGGCCGGGTTCACGGTCGAGGAGCTGGAGCAGATCCTCGCGCCGATGGCCGAGGACGGGAAAGAGGCGCTGGCCTCGATGGGGGACGACACGCCGCCCGCCGTTCTGTCCGAGCGGTATCGTCCGCTGTCGCACTATTTCCGGCAGAACTTCTCCCAGGTCACCAACCCGCCGATCGACAGTCTTCGCGAATACCGCGTCATGTCGCTCAAGACCCGGTTCGGGAACCTGAAGAACGTGCTGGACGAGGACAGCTCCCAGACCGAGATCCTCGTGCTCGACTCGCCGTTCGTCGGCAACGCCCAGTGGGAGATGCTGAAGGCGTCCTTCAACGCCGAGTGCATCGAGATCGACTGCACCTTCCCTTCGGGAGGCGGGCGTGACGCGCTGCGTGACGGTCTGGCCCGCATCCGGGCCGAGGCGGAGGACGCCGTGCGCTCCGGCGCGGGGCACATCATCCTCACGGACCAGCATCAGGACGACAGCAAGGTTCCGATGCCGATGATCCTCGCGACGTCGGCGGTGCATTCGTGGCTGACCCGCAAGGGCCTGCGGACCTTCTGCTCGCTCAACGTCCGCTCGGCCGAATGTATCGACCCGCATTACTTCGCGGTGCTGATCGGCTGTGGGGCGACCGTGGTGAACCCCTACCTCGCCGAGGACAGCCTCGCCGACCGTATCCGGCGTAACCTGCTGGACATGACCCTGACCGAGGCCGTGGCCAAGTATCGCGCCGCGATCGACGCCGGCCTGCTGAAGATCATGTCGAAGATGGGGATCTCGGTGATCTCGTCCTATCGCGGTGGCCTGAACTTCGAGGCGGTGGGCCTCTCCCGCGCGATGGTGGCGGAGTACTTCCCCGGCATGCATTCCCGGATCTCCGGCATCGGCGTGTCCGGCGTGCAGAAGAAGATCGAGGACATCCACGGCAAGGGTTTCCGCGGCGGTCAGGATGTCCTGCCGATCGGCGGTTTCTACAAGTCGCGCAAGTCGGGCGAGACCCACGCCTGGGGCGCCACCTCGATGCACATGATGCAGGCCGCCTGTGACCGGGCGAGCTACGAGCTGTGGAAGAACTATTCCAAGGCGATGACATCGGCCCCGCCGATCCACCTGCGCGACCTCCTGGCGATCAAGCCGATGGGCGAGCCCGTTCCGATCGAGGAAGTCGAGTCGATCACCTCGATCCGCAAGCGGTTCGTCACCCCGGGCATGTCGCTCGGCGCGCTGTCGCCCGAGGCGCACAAGACGCTGAACGTCGCGATGAACCGGATCGGTGCGAAGTCTGACTCCGGCGAAGGCGGCGAGGACCCGGCGCACTTCGTGCCCGAACCGAACGGTGACAACCCGTCCGCCAAGATCAAGCAGGTTGCGTCGGGCCGCTTCGGTGTCACCGCCGAGTACCTGAACCAGTGCGAAGAGCTGGAGATCAAGGTCGCGCAGGGTGCCAAGCCCGGCGAGGGCGGTCAGCTGCCCGGCATGAAGGTCACCAAGCTGATCGCGCGGTTGCGGCATTCGACCCCCGGCGTGATGCTGATCTCGCCGCCGCCGCACCACGACATCTACTCGATCGAGGATCTTGCGCAGCTGATCTATGACCTCAAGCAGATCAACCCACGCTGCAAGGTGACGGTGAAGCTGGTGGCGTCCTCGGGCGTCGGCACGATCGCGGCGGGTGTTGCGAAGGCGAAGGCCGACGTCATCCTGATCTCCGGCCATAACGGCGGCACCGGGGCCTCTCCGGCCACCTCCATCAAGTACGCTGGTCTCCCGTGGGAGATGGGCCTGTCCGAGGCGCACCAGGTTCTGGCGATGAACAACCTGCGCGACCGGGTGACGCTGCGCACCGACGGTGGCCTGCGGACCGGGCGTGACATCGTCATGGCCGCGATGATGGGGGCCGAGGAATACGGCATCGGCACCGCCGCGCTCATCGCCATGGGCTGCATCATGGTTCGCCAGTGCCAGTCGAACACCTGTCCGGTGGGCGTCTGCACGCAGGACGAGGCGCTGCGCGACAAGTTCACCGGCAACGCGGACAAGGTGGTGAACCTCATCACCTTCTACGCGACCGAAGTGCGCGAGATCCTCGCCGAGATCGGGGCCCGCAGCCTCGACGACGTCATCGGCCGGGCCGATCTGCTCACGCAGGTGTCCCGCGGTGCGGCGCATCTCGACGACCTCGACCTGAACCCGCTGCTCATCACCGTCGATGGCGCGGAGCACATCGTCTACGACCGCAACAAGCCGCGGAACGCCGTGCTCGACACGCTCGACGCGGAGATCATCAAGGACGCCGCGCGCTTCCTCGAGGATGGCGAGAAGATGCAGCTGCAATACGCGGTGCAGAACACGCTGCGGACCATCGGCACGCGCACGTCGAGCCACATCGTCAAGAAGTTCGGGATGAACAACGATCTTCAGCCGGACCACCTGACGATCAAGCTGAACGGTTCTGCGGGTCAATCGCTGGGTGCCTTCGCGGCACCGGGCCTGAAGATCGAAGTCGCGGGCGATGCCAACGACTACGTCGGCAAGGGCCTGTCGGGCGGCACGATCGTCGTGCGACCGACGATGTCCTCACCGCTCGTCGCGGCGGACAACACGATCATCGGCAACACCGTGCTCTACGGCGCGACGGCGGGCTACCTGTTCGCCGCCGGTCGTGCGGGCGAGCGGTTCGCGGTCCGGAACTCTGGCGCGCATGTCGTGATCGAAGGCTGCGGCTCCAACGGGTGTGAGTACATGACCGGCGGCATGGCGGTCATCCTCGGCTCCGTCGGTGCGAACTTCGGGGCGGGCATGACGGGTGGCATGGCCTTTCTTTACGACCCGACCGGTGAAAGCGCGACGATGCTGAACCATGAGACGCTGCTCACCTGCGCGGTGACCGAGGAGCACTGGCATGGTCAGCTGCACGGCCTCGTCAAACGGCACCTGGAAGAGACCGGCTCCCACAAGGCGGCCGACCTGCTCCAGCATTGGGAGGAAGAGCGTCAGCACTTCCTGCAGATCGTCCCGAAAGAGATGATCGACAAGCTTTCGCATCCCGTCGGGATCGAGGACGCGAAGATCCCGGCCGAGTGATCGCAGGCAGTAAGATCGAGATGGGCGCGACGGGAGACCGTCGCGCCCTTTCTCATTTCAGGAGATAAGAGAGCGGTGTACCGACGCGCCGGCCCAGGATCCGTCTCCGACGGCCAGCGCGACCGAATGCGGGACGCGCGCTGTGTCGCCGCAGGCGAACGCGCCGGGAACGGAGGTCTCCTTCGACGCGTCGGTAGAGATCATGCGTCCCAACATCGTGTCTTCGATCTGACACCCGAGTCGTTCCGCCACATCGGAGGAGGGGGCGACCACCGAGGCCGTGAAGAGCCCGGCGAAGTCCAGTGACGTGCCGTCTGTCAACTCGACCGTGGCATCGCCGCTCAGGCGCGTGATCGGGGTATCCTCGATCGTCACACCACGACGAAGGAGGTCTGCCCGCACGTCATGGTCAAGAGGGACGACGCCGTTCGTCAGGAAGGTGGTGGGACCCCATTCCGGCAGGAGCAATGCCTGGTGCACGGAGTTCGGTCCGGTGCCGATGACACCGATGCGCCCTTCGTTCAGCTCGTAGCCGTGGCAATAGGGACAGTGAAACACGTGCTTGCCCCACCGTTCCGCCAGGCCCTCGATCTCCGGCAGGGCATCGGTCACGCCGGTCCCGAAGATCACGCGCCGGCCGTCGTGGCATTCTCCCGCGCAGGTCGTGACCGTGAAGGCGTCCGTCTCTCCTGAGACGTCTGCGACCGTATCGTCGATCCACGTCAGTGTTTTGTAGGCCTCCAGCTGTTCCCGTGCGATGCGCACGATGTCGCCCGGTGCCATCCCGTCCATGCCGAGGAAGCCGTGCGACTGGCTGGCAAAGCGATTGCGTCGCGTGCCAAAGTCGATCACCAGCACGGATCTGCGGGCGCGCAGAAGCTGCAGGGCGGCTGCCATTCCGGCGTAGCTACCCCCGATGACGATCACGTCATGGGTCATGTCTCAGTCCTTTTGTTTACGGTACTCCGCGTGCCGCCGGGTGAAGTCGGCGGCCAGATCGGCAAGTGTCACTTCGCCGAGCCTGTTCAGCAGCAGCGCCTCCGCTTCCGTCATCGCGTCGTCGAGCGCGGCGTTCACCGCTTGCTCGACAAGGCAGCTGGGCTGCTCGTGCCGGTTGCCGATGGCGAAGACCGCCGGTTCGCCGAGCGCTTCGTGCAGATCGCGCAGGGTGACCTTGTTCAGGTCGGTCGCGATCTCCCACCCGCCGGTCGGGCCGCGGGTCGAGGTGACGAGGCCCTGCTTGCGCAGGTGACCCATGGTGCGCCGCACGACGACCGGGTTGGTGCTCATGCACTGGGCGAGCGTGTCGGACGTCATGGGGCGGTCCTGCTCTGCCATGTGAAGCAGGGCGTGAAGGACGGAGGAAAGGCGGCTGTCTTTGTTCATGTAACTTTTGATATTACATTTAGCGGAGGATGTGCAAGGGGTCCAGTTAACGGCATTTCAACCGGATCGGTGGCAGGTTCCGGATCATGGGTCGGTCCTTCTCAGATGCGCCGCAGCTCTTCACGACGGATGAGGTCGCGCCGGTCCCGGCGGCGCGGCAGCCGTCCTATATCCGCGATCATCGCAAGCGGCTGAGGGAGCGGTTCCTGAATGGTGGCCCGGACGCCCTGCCGGAATACGAACTGCTCGAACTGATCCTGTTCAGGGCCATCCCCCGGCAGGACGTGAAGCCGCTCGCCCGGTTGCTGCTCGACCGGTTCGGGGACTTCAACGGTGTCATCTCCGCCTCTGCGCGCCGACTTGGCGAGATGAGCGGCGTGGGGGAGGCGGTGATAACCGAACTCAAGGTGGTCGAGGCTGCGGCGCACCGGCTGTCGCGGTCGCGTATCCTGCGCCGGCAGGTCGTCTCTTCCTGGGACGCGTTGATCGACTATTGCCACACGGTCATGTCGCACCGGGAGGCGGAGCATTTCCGCATCCTCTTCCTCGACCGCAAGAACACCCTCATCGCGGATGAGGAACAGGCCCGCGGCACCGTCGACCATGTCCCCGTCTATCCGAGGGAAGTCGTGAAGCGCGCGCTCGAACTCAACGCATCCGCGCTGATCCTCGTCCACAACCACCCTTCGGGGGATCCCACGCCAAGCGACGCGGATGTCGAGATGACCGGCATGATCGAACGCGCGGCCTCGACACTCGGCATCACGCTGCACGACCATATCATCGTCGGCAAATCGCGGGAGCTGTCCTTCCGGTCGGAGGGTCTGTTGCTTTAGTCGCCGATCCAGAGCTCGACGCGCCGGTTGATCTGCCGCCCCCAGCGGGAATCGTCGCACCCCATGGGCAGCGTCTCGCCGTAGGCGTCGGTCCGGACGCGCACGGTGCGGGGCAGGGCCCCGCCAAGCGCGGCGATCAGCTGCTCGAGCACGGCCTGCGCGCGGGCGGAGGCAAGCGCCTTGTTCGCGGCAGCAGGACCGCGCCCGTCCGTGAAGCCGACCAGCAGCAGCGTCGCACCGTCGTACTGACCGTCCCGGATCTCTCGGGCCAACTGGAAGATGTTGCTGCGGGACAGCGCATCGAGATCGGTCGATCCCTGTTCGAAGCGGAACGTCAGTGACAGCCGCTCCTTGTCGCCGAGGCCATCGACCAGTCGCTGCAGTTCGACAAGTCCGCTTTCCGGATCAGCGGCCGCGATGGCGTTGACGAAACGGTGCCCCTGCGCGTCGATCGGAATGCGCGACGCGCCTAAATCCACGAACCCGGCCCGGCGCACCACGAACTGGGCCGGCTGCGTGCGAAGCCAGTCTAGGAAATCGGTCACCACGGGAGGCACGCGCCGCATGGGCATGTAGAGGAACAGCGGCATCGACAGCGGATAATCCTGCGTCTTCAGCGTTTCGAGCGTCGCATCGATCCGCAGGCCGCAGCCACCGGAGACAGCCAGCGGATGCGCGTCGCCATAAGACTGATAGGAGGCGATGCCGATCGCCTTCGGGTCATGTCCGATCGAGGCGAGCAGGCCGGCCGGGCTCGCATGCCGCAGGATGTCGGGGCTCAGTTCGTCGCCGCTTTCGTTCATCACCGTGCCGGTGAAACCTTCCTCGTCCGCCGATCCCGCCGTGCCGAGGTGGGGGACGAGTTGCTCATCCGGCCCGCCGAGCGCGCTCCAGTTCGTGATGTCGCCCGAGAAGGCGGCGATCAGGTCGGTGATCGTGATCTCATGCAGGTCCTGCGCCGCCGAGACGACCGGCACGACCGCGTCGATGGCGACGATCCGGCTTCGCTCCGGCGCGCCGAGGTCGCCCAAGCCGGCGTCGATGCCGCGATCGCGTTCCTCTCTCGTGATCGGGCGGACGGAGAAGGCCATGTCGGCTTCGTTGGTGACGAGCGCTTCGATCCCGCCGTCCGATGTTGAGAGGCTGAAGTCGATGCGAAGCGAGACTATCCCGGATTCGGGATCGCTCAGGACGTAGGAGAAGGTGTCACGATCCGTCTCGACCCGCTCCGCGCTCAGGTTGCGTGCGTTGGCGTAGCCGGCGACGAGGGCCGGCATCAGGACTTCCCCCATGCGTCGCGCCCCGGCGAGGCGAAGCTCCGGCGTGAAGCCTTGCGGATCCGGGCAGGCGTCTCCGCTGCAACTGACCGTCTGATAATCCAGCGTGACCGGCCCGGCGGTGCTGTCCATGCGAAGATAACGACCATCGAAGCCAAGGTAGCGGCCCGTCAGTTCGACCCCGCCATCAAGGTGCGAGACGGTGATGTCCTGCGCCGCAGCCTGTTGGCCACAAAAGAAAAGTGCGGCGAAAATCGCCGCACGTTTCAATCGTCCAAATCGGGGTCGACAGGGATCGCGCGTCATCTCGAGGCGAGTGTCAGATCCGTCAGCATGTTTTTCAACACCAGAAAATCACCGACCGCATCACACTCCGGCATGGACATCGTGAGGTCCAGCGCATCGGGGTCGTGGTCCGGGCCGATCTGGATGGACTGGGCGGCAATCTCGCGGCCGCAATTGTCGGGCGTGATCTCCGCCTCGACGGTCAGTTCTACGACCCCCTCGCGACGTACGGTAGCGGTCGGGAACGAGTAGACTTCCGCCATCAGCGGCTCATTTCCGCGCGGGTCGCCGAGCCGGACGAGGAAGCCGCCTTCGCCGGCGATACCGCTTTCGGCGTTGCGCGCCGCGGCCTGCCAGACGTGGCCGGGATCGTCGTAGCCGGCGCCGAATTCGAGCGCGTGGATCTGCAGGCCGGTGTCGCCCTGCCATTGGAGCACGGCGCGGTCGTAGTTCACAAGCGCGGGAACCTGTGCGGTCGCGACGGCGCCAGTGCCTTCGTCGAAGGCCGCGATGAAGACCGCGTTGTCGGAAAGCGCGGGCACGACGACTTCGGCCTGACCGGCCCCGTCGGTGATGACGCTGAACAGCATACCCTGGTGGTGCATGGTCAGCTGCTCGTTCGGGTGACACGGCGCGTTGAGCGACAGGGTGACGAGCGCCGCAGTCCCGACAGAAGCGTCGAGCGTGCTGTCGCAGGTCATCGGCGCGGCGGCGGGGACGATGTTGTCCTCTTCACTCTGCTCCGGCATCTGGATCGCCACCGTACCGGAGGACGCGGGTTCGCTGTCGCTCTCGGTCTCACTGCTGGACGGCGGGGCACGATGGAAGACGGGCTGCGGCGCGATCGGAACGCCACCGGTTTCTTCTTCGGCGGCCTCCTCACCTTCGGCGGCGGCGACGTCTTCTTCGACGGGGCCGTCCTCTGTCATGTCTTCGACGGGGCGGTCCTCTGTCATGTCGGTGCTGTCTTCGGCGTCAGCCATGTCGGGCATCGGGGTCGGGACGCCGTCCACTGTCGGAGCGACGGGCATCGAGGGCGCCGCATCCATCGTGGCAACCGGCGGCTGGCTCTCGAACGGCTGTCCGCCTTCGGACGGCTGGATCAGATCGGCGACCGCTTCGTTCGGATCGCTCTCGGTTTCCATGGCCTGCGCCATGTTCAGCTCGCCCGGCTCACTGGGCGCGTCGGGAGCGATATTCTGCGTCGGAACCGTGGTGTCGGTCGCGACAACGGGCACCGGCGCGGTTTCCATGCGCGGCACGATCATCACGTCGTTGGCGTTCGCGGACACGGGGGAGACGCCATCGGAGAACGCGCTGTCGCTGTCCATCGTCGGCTCGTCCGAACCGAAGCGGGCAGCCATCGCGTCACCATTCTGCATGACGAAGCCGATAGACAGTGCGACCCCGAACGTCCCTGCGGCGACCATCACCTTGCGAATCTGCGACATCAAGAGCCCCTTTCCCTATGAGGAATTGGGACATGTCTTGCGATTCAGATGGGCCGCAGCACGACGGTGATGCGGAAATCTATGGACTCAAATGAGGCGGAAGTTTGCCGGCCCCGTCAGGTCAGCTTGCCGTGGCAATGTTTGAATTTCTTGCCGGACCCACAAGGACATAGATCGTTCCGTCCCGGGTTGCCCCAAGTCGTCGGATCGTCCTCGACGAAGCCTTCCTGCGGTTCGGCCTGCGGTGCCGGTGCCTCTGCCCCGGCGCCAGCCGGAACGGGGGCGGCAGCGGCAGGCGCGGCGGCAGCGGGTGTCGCCTCATCGGCAGGTTGCTGCAGCTTCTTCTGCTGAGTCATGAGCTGCTGCATCAGCTGCTTCTGCTCTTCCTCGGTCATCGGGCGGATCTGCGACAGCTTCTGCGTCACCTCGACCCGGAGCGAATCAAGCAGCGTTTCGAAGAGCTGGAAGGATTCCGTCTTGTACTCGTTCAGCGGATCGCGCTGCGCATAGCCCCGGAACCCGACGACGGAGCGCAGGTGTTCCAGCGTAAGCAGGTGCTCGCGCCATTTGGTGTCGATGGTTTGCAGCAGGATCTGCTTCTCGATGTTGCGCATCGTCTCGGCACCGAAGGCTTCCGCCTTCTCGGCCATGTACTTGTCGCTCTCTTCCTCGAGCCACTCGCGCATGACTTCGTCATCGACGCCGTCCTCGTCCGCCTTCTTCATCACCGGCACATCGACGCCGAGATACTTGATGACGTCGGCGTAGAGCGCTTCCGTCTCCCACTGGTCGGCATAGGACCGGGGCGGCATGTGCTGGGCGACGAGGTCCTCGATCACCTGATACCGCATGTCGCGCGCAATCTCGGAGAGGTCCTTGGCTTCCATGATCTCGCGACGCTGGGCGAAGATGACCTTCCGCTGGTCGTTCATCACGTCGTCGAACTTGAGGAGCTGCTTGCGGATGTCGAAGTTGCGGCCTTCGACTTTCGCCTGCGCCCGCTCGAGCGACTTGTTCACCCACGGGTGGACGATCGCCTCACCCTCTTTCATGCCGAGCTTGCCGAGCACGTTGTCGAGCCGGTCGGACCCGAAGATCCGCATGAGGTCGTCTTCCAGCGACAGGAAGAACGAGGAACGGCCCGGGTCGCCCTGACGACCGGAGCGGCCACGGAGCTGGTTGTCGATGCGCCGACTCTCGTGCCGCTCGGTGGCGAGCACGTAGAGGCCGCCTGCCTCGAGCACCTTCTTCTTGTCGGCGTCCGTCTCGGCGGCGAGCTTGGCGCGCAGCTCCTCGGGCTCGGCCTCCGGGTTCTCGGAGAGGGCCTGGAAGACCTTCATCTCGACGTTGCCGCCAAGCTGGATATCGGTGCCGCGACCGGCCATGTTCGTGGCAATGGTCACCGCGCCCGGCTTGCCGGCTTCGGCGACGATCTGGGCTTCCTGCTCGTGCTGGCGGGCATTGAGTACGTTGTGCTCGATCCCGGCTTGCGTCAGCAGCTGCGACAGAACTTCGGATTTCTCGATGGAGGTCGTGCCGACGAGGATCGGCTGCCCCTTCTGGTGCGCCGTGCGGATCGCGTCGACGATACCGTCGAACTTTTCCTTGGCGGTGCGGTAGACCTGATCGTCCTCGTCCTGGCGGGCGATCGGCTTGTTCGTCGGTACCTCGACCACGCCGAGACCGTAGATCGACATGAACTCCTCGGCCTCGGTGAGCGCGGTGCCGGTCATGCCGGCCAGCTTGTCATAGAGGCGGAAGTAGTTCTGGAAGGTGACCGAGGCCATCGTGATGTTCTCGGGCTGGATCTTGGCGCCTTCCTTTGCCTCGATCGCCTGGTGCAGGCCATCGGACAGGCGGCGGCCGACCATCATGCGGCCGGTGAACTCGTCGATCAGGACGACGTTGCCGTCGCGAACGATGTAGTCCTTGTCCTTCACGAACAGCTTATGGGCACGCAGACCCTGGTTCACGTGGTGGACCAGCGTCGTCGATTCCGGATCGTAGAGCGTCTGACCCTCGGGCAGCAGCCCGGCGGACATCATGCGCCGCTCGAGGAACTCGTTGCCCTCGTCGGTGTAGGTCACGTTGCGAGTCTTCTCGTCGAGCTCGTAATGTTCTTCGGTCAGTTCGGGGATGATCTTGTCGATCGACAGGTAAAGGTCCGACCGGTCCTGGCTCGGCCCGGAGATGATGAGCGGCGTCCGCGCCTCGTCGATCAGGATCGAGTCGACCTCGTCCACGATCGCGAAGTTGTGGCCACGCTGGCTCATCTGGTCCAGCTCGGACTTCATGTTGTCGCGCAGGTAGTCGAAGCCCAGCTCGTTGTTCGTGGCGTAGGTGATGTCGGCCTTGTAGGCCTCCTTTTTCTCCGCCTCGGGCTGCTGGGGATAGACCACGCCGGTCGTCAGGCCGAGCATGCCGTAGACTTTGCTCATCCATTCGGCGTCGCGTTTGGCGAGGTAGTCGTTCACCGTGACGATGTGGACGCCCTTGCCGGTCAGCGCGTTCAGGTAGGCGGGAAAGGTCGCGACGAGCGTCTTGCCCTCACCTGTCTTCATCTCGGAGATGTTGCCCTGGTGGAGGAAGATACCGCCCATCAGCTGCACGTCGAAGGCCCGCAGGCCGAGGGCGCGGCGCGCGCCTTCCCGGCAGTTGGCGAAGGCTTCGGGCAGCAGCGCGTCGAGGCTTTCGCCCCCCATCGCGCGCTTGGCGAGCTCTTCCGTCTTATCCTTCAGCTGTTCGTCGGAGAGCTTCTCGAACTCGGGTTCGAGGCTGTTGATCTTCTCGACGAGGGGGCGGGTGGCCTTGATCTTCCGGTCATTCGCCGTCCCGAAGACCTTCTTCGCGACATTTCCGATCCCAAGCATACTCTCTCCATGCGCGCCGATGCGCCAAGGTGTCATTCTCGTGAGAGGAGGTTGGTTGCCGTTCCTTGGCACGGCCCGTAGATACGAGGCCAGAAACCGGCCCCCTCGGAGCCATAGGGCGATGTAAGGGCCGCGAAACTCACTGTCAACGCCACGCCCCCTCGTGGCAGATCAAGGAAATAAGATGGTTCGCACTGTCAAGCTGCTGGCTCCGGTTGCCTTCGCCGCCACCCTCGCGGCGCCGCTTCAAGCGCAGGACGCCTCCGACGTGGTCGCCACCGTCAACGGCACCGACATCACGCTCGGAGAGCTCATCATCGCCAAGGCGCAGCTTCCCCAGCAGTATCAACAGCTTCCGGACGAAGTTCTGTTCTCCGGCCTGGTCGATCAGCTTATCCAGCAGCAGCTTCTTTCGGACCGTCTCGAAGAGGTCCCGACCCGCGTCGAGACCGCGCTCCGCAACGAGGAACGCAGTCTGCGCGCCGGTGAGACCATCACCCAGATCACCGACGAAGCCGTGACCGACGAAGCGCTGGAAGCCGCCTACGAGGCGCGGTTCGCCGATGCCGAGCCGGTGATGGAATACAACGCGTCCCACATCCTGGTTGAGACGGAAGAGGAAGCCGCTGCCCTGGTCGAGGAAGCCCGTGCGGAAGACGCCGACTTCGCAGCTCTCGCCGAAGAGAACTCGACCGGTCCGACCGCGACGTCGGGCGGCAACCTCGGCTGGTTCGCCGAAGGCATGATGGTCGAGCCGTTCCAGGAGGCCGTCGAAGGCATGGAGCCGGGCGAAATCGCCGGCCCCGTCCAGACGCAGTTCGGCTGGCATGTCATCAAGCTGAACGAGACGCGCATGCAGGAAGCTCCGCCGATGGAAGACCTGCGCGCCGAGCTGACGTCCGAGATCCAGCAGCAGGCGGTCGAGGACGCGCTTGCCGCCATGGAATCCGAGGCCGAGATCACGCGCCCCGAAGAGGGTGCCTTCGATCCCGCGATCCTCAGCGACATCAGCATTCTGGAGAACTGATCGACATGGCCGTATCGCCACTCGCCCCCGCGGGCTTTCCATCGCTGCCGGTGATCGGCGGTGTCCGCTTCGCATCCGCTCAGGCGGGTGTGCGATACAAGGGCCGGGTCGATGTGATGCTGGCCGAAATCGCCGAGGGTTCGACCATCGCGGGCGTGTTCACCACGTCCGCGACCCGGTCGGCCCCGGTGCTCGACTGCCAGGAAAAGATCGGCCGCGACGTCGCAGGGCGCGCGGCCTTTCTTGTGAACTCCGGCAATTCCAACGCCTTCACCGGCCGCGCCGGAGAAGAGAGCGTCTCCGCCGTCTGTGGCGCAGTGGCCGACGCGACCGGCATTCCGGTGGATCGGATCTTCACCTCCTCCACCGGTGTCATCGGCGAGCGACTGCCCCATGACCGCATCCTCGCGAAGGTTGAAGAGCTGAACGACAGCCTGTCCGAGGACGGGATCGAGGGCGCGGCCCGCGCGATCATGACGACCGACACCTTCCCGAAGGGCGCGACCGCGACGGTCGACATCGACGGCAGGCCGGTCCGGATCGCCGGCATCGCCAAGGGCTCCGGCATGATCGCGCCGGACATGGCCACCATGCTGGTCTACATCTTCACCGACGCCGCGATCGGGCGAGACGCGCTGCAGGCGCTGCTGAAGGCGCAGACGGACAAGACCTTCAACTGCATCACGGTCGATAGCGACACATCGACCTCCGACACGCTGCTGATGGCGGCGACCGGGGCGAGCGGTGTCAACGTGACCGACTCGGTCGCCTTCACGGACGCGCTCGGCAACGTGATGCTCGACCTCGCGCACCAGGTGGTGCGGGACGGTGAGGGTGCCACGAAGTTCGTCGAGGTCCGTGTGTCCGGTGCCGCATCCGACGACGACGCGCACAAGGTCGCGCTGGCAATCGCCAACTCGCCGCTGGTGAAGACCGCAGTGGCGGGAGAGGACCCGAACTGGGGCCGGATCGTCATGGCCGTCGGCAAGTCCGGCGCGCAGGCCGACCGGGACCTGCTGACGATCCGCTTCGGTGACATTCTCGTCGCGGAAAAGGGCTGGGTCTCGCCCGACTACACCGAAGAGGCGGGTGCCGGTTACATGAAGCAGCAGGAGCTGGTGATCGCCGTCGACCTCGGCCTCGCCGGGGGGATGTCCACGGTTTGGACCTGCGATCTGACCCACCGCTACATCGAGATCAACGCCGACTACAGGTCGTAGGATGGGTTCCCAAACCCATCCTGGCCGCAAGGTCGTGCTCGTCTCGGCAGTCGCGCTGATCGACACGGACGGTCGCGTGCTGCTTGCGCAGAGGCCGGAGGGCAAGTCGCTCGCAGGTCTCTGGGAATTTCCGGGGGGCAAGGTCGAGCCGGGTGAAACGCCGGAAGAGGCGCTGATCCGCGAGCTCGACGAAGAGCTCGGCATCGACACGTGGGCCTCCTGCCTCGCCCCGCTGACCTTTGCCAGCCATGGGTACGACGATTTCCACCTTTTGATGCCCCTCTTCGCTTGTCGAAAATGGAAGGGGACGCCGCAATCCCGTGAAGGGCAGGCGCTGAAATGGGCGCGAATCAGTGAGTTGCGCGACTATCCGATGCCGCCGGCCGATCTGCCGTTGATCCCGATCCTTCGCGATTGGCTGTGATTGCTGCACATCTTCAGGTAGAAAGCAGCGCAAGTTGTGAACAACTGTCGCGCATTCGTGCAATTCCGAGCGCATTTACTGAGTGAAAATTAACAATTTTGCGACTATATCATGACTTACGAGCGTTATCGGAGGAGTAGGTCAATGCTTCGCACCATCATCATCGGGACCTGCGTGTCGATTCAGGGCCACTTCGTACGCACTCTCGCCAACGGCCTCACGGTCGTTCAGGTCGGTGACCAGCTGTTTGCTGGCCGTCCTGTCGAGGGTCGTGTCGCCGCCTGACCGCAGGTTCTGACCCGAAGACCCGGTTCGCCCCAAACCGAACCGGCACGTGAATACCACCGCATCCATGCCGGTTCCCACTTGGCCGCGCGCGATGCGACGAAGATCAAGTAAGCAGTTCAAGTCATCCAACGAAGAACGCCCCGGATTTCTCCGGGGCGTTTCTTTTTGTCTGGACGCCGGGGGCGAGGTCAGAGCGAACGCTCGACCTCTTCCCGCGTGAAGATCTCGATCACGTCCTGCGGACGGATGTCGTCGTAGTTCTCGAACGCCATCCCGCATTCCTGACCGGAGATCACCTCGGACACTTCGTCCTTGAAGCGCTTGAGCGTCTTCAGCGTGCCTTCGTGGATCACCACGTTGTCCCGCAGGAGGCGCACACCGGCAGACCGGCGGGCGACGCCCTCGGTGACGAGGCAGCCGGCGACCTTGCCGACGTTCGACACCTTGAAGACCTCCTTGATCTCCGCGTAGCCGATGAAGGTCTCGCGAACTTCGGCGGAAAGCAGGCCGGAGGCGGCCGCTTTTACGTCGTCCACGAGGTCGTAGATGACCGAGTAGTAACGGACCTCCACACCCTTCTGATTGGCCGAGTTCCGGGCCGAAGCGTTGGCACGAACGTTGAAGCCCATGATCGGCGCACCGGAGGCTTCGGCAAGGCCGACGTCCGTCTCGGTGATTGCGCCCACACCGTAGTGCAGCACGCGCACGCGGACTTCGTCGTTGCCGATCTTCTCCATCGCCTGAACGATGGCCTCGGCAGAACCCTGCACGTCGGCCTTCACGAGGATCGGCAGCTCGGCGACGTTCTCGTCGGCCTTCGCTTTCGCCATCAGCTGTTCCAGCGTGGTGGCGGCACCGGCAGCGGCGCGCTTCTCCTTCGCGGCGTTGGCGCGGTATTCGGCGATCTCGCGGGCCTGCGCTTCGGTCGCGACGACGTTCAGGACGTCGCCGGCCTCCGGCGTGCCGTTGAGGCCGAGCACCTCGACAGGAACCGACGGACCGGCTTCCTTGACGCGCTTGCCCTGGTCGTTCTCCATCGCCCGGACCTTGCCCCACTGCTCGCCCACGACGAAGATATCGCCTTGGTTGAGCGTGCCGCGCTGAACCAGCACGGTCGCGACGGGGCCACGGCCCACGTCGAGCTGGGCCTCGATCACGGCGCCCTCTGCCTTGCGGCTCGGGTTGGCCTTCAGCTCGAGGATCTCGGACTGAAGCGCGATCGCTTCCAGAAGGTCGTCTAGGCCCTTGCCGGTGATGGCGGAGACTTCGACGTCCTGCACGTCACCCGACAGCTTCTCCACGATGACTTCGTGTTGCAGCAGGTCGGTGCGCACCTTGTCGGGGTTGGCGCCCGGCTTGTCGCACTTGTTGATCGCCACGATCATCGGGACCTTGGCGGCCTTCGCGTGATTGATGGCTTCGATCGTCTGCGGCATGACCGCGTCATCGGCCGCAACGACCAGCACGACGATGTCCGTCACCTGCGCGCCACGGGCCCGCATGGAGGTGAAGGCCGCGTGGCCGGGCGTGTCGAGGAACGTCAGCGTTTTGCCGCTGTCGCTCTGCACCTGGTAGGCGCCGATGTGCTGCGTGATGCCGCCGGCTTCGCCCTGAACGACCCGCGCATTGCGGATCGCGTCGAGGATGGACGTCTTGCCGTGGTCGACGTGGCCCATGATCGTGATGACCGGCGGGCGGTCCGTCATGTCTGCCGGATTGTCTTCCTCGGTCTTCAGCACGTCCTCGACGTCAGCGTCGGAAACGCGGTGCACCTTGTGGCCGAATTCCTCGATGATGAGTTCGGCGGTGTCGGCGTCGATCGTCTGGGTCTGCGTGGCCATGATGCCGTTCTGCATGAGCGACTTCACGACGTCAGCGACCCGCTCGGACATCCGGTTGGCAAGCTCGGAGACCATGATGGCCTCGGGCAGCTTAACTTCACGCACGACCTTTTCGCGCTCGACGGGACCGCCCATCGCCTTCTGGCGGGCACGTTCCTGCTTGCGCTTCATCGCGGCGAGCGACTTCTGCCGACCGCCTTCGCCGCCGGACAGTGCCTGGTTCAGCGTGAGCTTGCCGGCACGGCGGCCGCCATCGTCGCGCTGACCCTTCGCGTTGCGGGGCCGGTCGTCGCGGGAATCACGTTCACGGTCCGGCTTGCGCGGGGCCGAGTTCGGACGCGTGCCGGGATCGGCAGGCGGTCCGGGCTGCACGGCAGGGTCCGCGGCCGGAGCGGCTTTCGCGCTTGCGGCGCGGGCCTTTTCGGCTTCAGCTTCCTGACGCTTGCGTTCTTCTTCCTCGGCCTTGGCCTTGGCACGCTCTTCGCGCTCGCGCTCTTCACGCTCCTTCGCCTCGGCCTCATCGCGGCGGCGCTGACGCTCTTCCTCGCGGGCTTTTTCTTCAGCGGCGCGCTTCTCGGCATCTTCGGACTCGCGGGCACGGGCGAGGGCGAGTGCCTTCATCCGGCGTTCGAGTTCGGCTTCCGAGATCCCGGCAGGGCGTTTCGAAGGATCGCCCCCGGCCGGTGCGCCGTTGCCACCCTTGGCCTGTCCCGGCTTCGGGACGACCACGCGCTTGCGCTTGGTTTCCACCACGACGTTCTTGGTCCGCCCATGGCTGAAGCTCTGCTTCACGTTCCCCGGACGGGAGCCGCGCAGACCAAGTGTCTTCTTGCCGTCGGTATCGCTCATGTAGCTCAATTGTCCTTCCGTGCGGCCGGATCGCCGCCGTCTTTGGGCCGCAGGCCCCTAAGCTTTGCGGCTTCCTCTACAACACGGTCACTGAGTCCGCCAGTAGAGAGGGCGCCATGTATCACACTTTCCCGTCCGAAGGCCACACCGAGTTCCGACGACGTCAAGCAGTCGAAGTACCTCGCACCTTCGGGCGTCCAGAGCTTGGCCTTGCCGCGGACCGATCCGTCGCTTGCCTGCAGCAGAACGCGGACCGGTTTGTCGGCCAGCCAGTTCTTGACCTTCTCGAAGCCCGCCACGGCCAGCCCGGCCTTCCGGGCCAGCGCAATCAGTTCAGTGACACGCCGGGCGAGCTGACGCTCGACCTCGTCGGTCAGTCCTTCCGGAACGTCGACCTTGGCCTTGGCGGCGCGGGCGAACTGGCCTGCCTTCGCCTGGTCCAGAACGGACCGGTCGGCGGAAACCCAGATGCCCCGGCCCGGCAGCTTTTCAAGCACGTCGGGCACGATGACATTATCTGGGGATGAAACGAAGCGGATCAACCCCTCTCGCGGCTGAACCTCGCCGGTGACGATGCACCGGCGCTCGGGATCGCCGCGTTCCTTGCTATGTCCGCCTCGTGCCATGCTTGTGGATCAGGCCTCCGCCTCTTCCTCGGACGCCTCGGCGTCCTCTTCCTCGACTTCGGGGTTCAGGTCGTCGGGATCAACCCAGCCGAGCAGAACGCGGGCGGTCATCACCATGTCCTGCGCCTCTTCCAGCGAGACGTCGAACTTCTCGAGCACGCCGTCGTCCTTCACGCGCTCACCGTCGACCGTGGTCCAGCCGCCGGCCAGTTCCCAGTCGGCGCAGGTCGCGAAGTCCTCGAGCGTTTTCACGCCGTCCTCGGCAAGGGCCAGCACCATCTGCGGCGACAGGCCCTCGAAGTTGACGAGGCTGTCCTCGACGCCAAGCTCGCGCGCTTTCTCGAGCGCGACGCGGTTCTGCTCGTCGAGGTAGTCGCGGGCACGGGCCTGGAGTTCGGCTGCCGTGCTCTCGTCCACGCCGTCGATGACGAGAAGCTCGTCCTGCTCGACGTAGGCGACTTCTTCGAGGTTGGTGAAGCCTTCGGAAACGAGGAGCTGGGCGAAGAATTCGTCGAGGTCCAGCGTGTCCATGAACAGCTTGGTGCGCTCCTCGAACTCGGCCTGGCGACGCTTCGATTCTTCCTCTTCGGTCATGATGTCGATGTCGAGACCGGTCAGCTGGGAGGCCAGCCGCACGTTCTGACCGCGACGGCCGATGGCGAGGGAGAGCTGCTCTTCCGGAACGACGACTTCGATCCGTTCGGCTTCCTCGTCGAGAACGACCTTCGTCACCTCGGCGGGCTGCAGCGCGTTGACGAGGAACGTCGGAACGTCCTCGTTCCACGGGATGATGTCGATCTTCTCGCCCTGGAGCTCGTTCACGACGGCCTGAACGCGGGAGCCGCGCATACCGACGCAGGCGCCGACCGGGTCGATCGAGTTGTCGTAGGAGATCACGGCGATCTTGGCGCGCGAGCCCGGATCACGGGCGACGGCCTTGATTTCGATGATGCCCTCGTAGATCTCGGGGACTTCCATCTTGAACAGCTCGGCCATGAACTCCGGCGCGGTACGGCTCAGGAAGATCTGCGGCCCGCGCTGCTCGCGGCGGACGTCCTTGATGTAGCAGCGGATACGATCGTTCGGGCGATAGCTTTCACGGCCGATCTTCTCGTTCCGGCGCAGCACGGCTTCACCGGCGCCCACGTCGACGATGACGTTGCCGTATTCCTCGCGCTTGACCTGGGCGTTGATGATCGTGCCGGCGCGATCCTTGAACTCTTCGTACTGCTTGTCGCGCTCGGCTTCGCGGACCTTCTGCAGGATGACCTGCTTGGCGGACTGCGCGGCGATGCGGCCCAGTTCGACCGGCGGGATCTCTTCGACGAAGGTGTCGCCGATGACAGGATCGGTCAGATACTGCTTGGCCTGCTCGACGGTGAGCTCGGCCTGGTAGTTCTCCAGCTCCTCGTCCTCGACCACGGTGCGGACGCGCGTGAAGGTCGCACGGCCGGTGCGCCGGTCGATGGCGACACGGATGTCCATCTCGGCGCCGTAGCGGCTCTTCGCGGCACGGGCGAGCGACTCTTCCATCGCCTCCACGACCAGCGACGGGTCGATCATCTTTTCGCGCGCGACTGCCTCGGCGGTCTGCAACAGTTCAAGCTGGTTGGCCGATGTGATTGCCATCAGTCGTTCTCCTCATCCGAGCCGTCGAGGACGGTCTCAACCTCGTCGAAATTCTTCTCGTCGATCTGGCCCGCATCCTTACGGCCCTTCAGCACTTCGCGGATCAGCTCGTCCGTCAGGACAAGCTTCGCATCGCTGAGCCAGTCGAACTGGAGCCCGATCGTCAGAGGCTCCCCATGTTCCTCGATCTCGATCAGGACCTCGCTGCCTTCGGTCCCGTCCAGCACACCCTTAAAGCGGCGGCGGCCGTCGATCATCTCGGTCGTCTCGATCTTGGCGACGTAGCCTTCCCACTGGTCGAAATCCTTCAGCCGGGTCAGCGGCCGGTCGATCCCGGGGGAGGACACCTCGAGCGTGTAGGCGTCGAGAATCGGGTCCTCGACATCCATGACGGCGCTGATGGCGGTCGAAATCTCGGCGCAGTCGTAGACCTCGATCGTGCCGTCGGGCTTCTGCGCCATGACCTGCAGCGTCGGGTTGAGGCCGCCCTGAAGGCGGACACGCACGACCTCGTAGCCCATGTCCTCGACCGTGGGCGTGATGATCTCTGCGATTCTGCGGTCCATCGCCGTCTTGGCGATCAGGTCCGACATGTCACTACTCCAGACACAAAAAAACGGGCCAGCGGCCCGTTGAATTTTCCGGTGGAGCACCGGGTTTGGACCCCAGCGCACCGCTGTTGATCAGGCAGATACTCCCGGCCCCCGAGGATTTCAAGCCCTCTTGGCCGGGGGCGGGTCATGCCGCCCACCACCGCTCAATGAAACGGGCATCGTCCATCGGCCGCTTCGTGCCGATCCGGCCGGGCATTCCGACGCGGTGCGACACCGCCTGCACCCAGTCGCCGGCTTCGGATACGACGTGATCGCCCGACGCACGCAGCATGCCGACGGCGTGGAGGTCGACCCCGTCGATCGCATCCACCCGGCCCGAGCGCAGCGCGGCAAGCCGCACGGCGGAGGGATCGATGGCAAGGACGTCCACCTGCTCGAACCAGCCGGCGCGACCGTCTTTCCAATGCTCGTCCACCCGACGGCCGAGGAATCGGCGGCCCGGCTCGAACGCCCCAACGCGGTAAAGGCCTGTGCCGACCGGCGTGACCTCGCCGCGCGGCTGGACGAACAGGCGCGGGTCGGACAGCTCGAACGGCAGGTTGGCATTCGGCGCGGCGAGCGTCAGGCGCAGGCCAAGCGGCCCGGTCGCCTCGATCGACGTCACTTGCGCCAGCGGTCCGGCGGAGCCGAGCCGGTCGAAAGTCGCGACCACGTCCGCCGCGCTGAAAGGCGCGCCATCGTGGAAGCGGACCCCGTCGCGCAACGTGAAGTCCCAGGTGCGCGCGTCCGAGGACGGCTCCCATCCGGTCGCAAGCTCGCCCCGCAGGGCACCGTCGGCAGCGACTTCCGTCAGCGTGTCGAACACCGCACCAGCCGCCACGGCGGTCATGAAGAGCCCGTCGTGAGTTGCCCCGTCCCAGCTGTCCGTCGCGGACCCGCCGCCGAGCCCGGCGCGCAAGGTCCCGCCACGCACGCCACCGGCACGGACGGGCATACCCGACGCGGCGAAGACGGCGGCGGCAAGACCGGCGGCCAGCAGGTGACGACGATTGGCGCTGCCGCTCACGACGCCCACTCCAGCTTGTCGCGGCGCACCGCGAGCATGTCCATGATCTTGACCAGTTCGCTGCTGATCCCCGGTTCGGACAGCGCATGTCCGGCGCGCGGAATCATCTTCAGCTGCGCCTTGCTCCACTTCTTCGAAAGCTCGTAGGCGGAGATCGGAGGGCAGATCATGTCGTGGCGACCCTGCACGATCCATCCGGGAATCTGGTCGATCCGATCAACCCGGTCGAGGATCTGTCGGTCAGGCCCGAGGAAGCCGCTGTTCGTGAAATAGTGGTTTTCGAGCCGGGCGAACGCGCGGGCGTAGTCCGCCGGCGACTCGCCGCCCTGTCCGTCGTTGTGGATCGAGGCCAGCGCGTTTTCCCATGTCGCCCAGACCCGGGCAAACCGGGTTTCGGTCATCACCTCGCCCGAGAACAGGCGGCGGTGATAGGCGGCGATCAGGTCGTCGCGTTCATCTTCCGGGACCATAGATTCGAACTGGTCCCAGAGCTCCGGCCAGAACCGTCCGGCGCCCCCGCCGTAGAACCAGTCGAGTTCCTGCTGGCGCATCAGGAAGACGCCCCGCAGGACGAGTGCGGCCACGCGGTCCGCATGTTCCTGCGCGTAGATCAGCGCGAGAGTCGCGCCCCACGAGCCGCCGAACACGATCCAGCGATCGATGCCGAGCACGTCGCGGATCTTCTCGATGTCGGAGACGAGGTGCCACGTCGTGTTGTTCTCGACGCTGGCATGGGGCCGCGAGCGGCCGCAGCCCCGCTGGTCGAACAGGACGATGCGGTAGTGCTTCGGGTCGAAGTAGCGCCGCATGGCGGGCGAACAGCCGCCGCCGGGGCCGCCGTGCAGCACGACGACCGGCAGCCCGTCGGGGTTGCCGCATTGCTCCACGTAGACCCTGTGTCCGTCGCCGACCTCCAGCATCCGCTGATCGAACGGGTCGACCGGCGGGTAGAGGTGACTTTGCGTGCGCTTATGTCCCGAGACCTTGTCCATCTGAACTCTATATAGGGAACCGAGCGGGGGATCACCCCGGTTGAAATGACATTTCGCAGGGATCGATGCAAATGCCGACCAGCACCGTGGACGATGCCGAAGTCGCCAAGTTCCAGGCTATGGCCGAAGAATGGTGGGATCCGGATGGCAAGTTCAAGCCGCTCCACATGCTCAACCCGTGCCGCTTGGACTACATCGTGGCGCAGATCGCCGCCGAGTTCGGACGCGACCCGAAAGCCGCGCGGCCGTTCGAGGGGTTGCGCCTGCTCGACATCGGCTGCGGTGGCGGCTTGCTGTGCGAACCGATGGCGCGGCTCGGCGCGACAGTCGTCGGTGCCGACGCGGCGGAGCGGAACATTCCCGTCGCGCGCATCCATGCGGAGCAGTCCGGCCTCGATATCGACTACCGGCACACAACGGCAGAGGCGATGGCGGAGGCGGGCGAGCAGTTCGATGTCGTGCTCAACATGGAAGTCGTCGAACACGTGTCCGACCCGCTCGCCTACCTGACCGCCTGCCGGCAGCTGCTGAAGGCGGGCGGGCTGCACATCTGCTCCACCATCAACCGCAATCCCAAGAGCTTCGCGATGGCCATTGTCGGTGCGGAGTGGGTGATGCGCTGGCTGCCGAAGGGCACGCACGAGTTCACCAAGTTCATCACGCCGGACGAACTGTTCGCGCTGCTGCGAGAAGCCGGGCTGGACCCGGTGGACCGCAAGGGATTCGTGTTCAATCCGCTGGGCTGGTCGTGGTCGATCTCGGACCGGGACCTCTCGGTGAACTACGTGACGGCGGCGGTGAAGCCGGGTCAGTGACGATGCGCCCCCGCGGGGCACATCCTACTCGCCGTTGGTCAGCTTTAGTCGGAGTTCCCGCAGGACCGGCAGGGCGGCTCGGACCTTTTCCGCCCCGACCTTGTCCACGACGTCGGCGATCAGAGGTGTGATCGCCGAAAGCGCGGCGTTGCGAGCGGCAAGGCCGGAGGGCGAGATCGACACCATCTTGCGCCGCGCATCGTCCCAGTCGGGCCGGATGTGAACCCATCCGGCCCATTCGAGCTTGCCCAGCGTGTTGGTCATGGCACCGCGCGTCAGGTGGAAGCTCTTGGCGAGCTGCGCCGGCGTCCGCTCCAGCCCGGTATGGGCGAGATGATTGAGGACGGCGAACTGCGACAGCTCCATGCCCTTGGGCAGGACCTTGGCCACGTTGGTGCGGGCCAGCTGCTCGACCGTGATGATCTCCGAGAACAGCGTGACGGCAAGGTGATCGGACGCCTTGCTCATGGTCCCGAGAAGTCCCGGTCATGCGTCAGCGACGGCACCTTGCGCCGCGCCTCCGCCACTGCCGCCGGGTCGAGCTCGACGTAGCCGATGCCCGGGACGTCGCCGAGGTCGCACAGCACTTCGCCCCAGGGCGAGACCGCCATCGCGTGTCCCCAGGTCTTGCGCTGCCGGCCCTCCGTCGCAGGATGCTCTCCCACCTGTGCGGAGGCGAGGACGTAGCAACCGGTCTCAATCGCGCGGGCGCGCAGCAGCGTCTCCCAGTGCGCGGCGCCGGTGACGGGCGAGAAGGCGGAGGGCACGAGGATGATTTCCGCCCCCGCCTTCGCCAGCGCCCGATAAAGATAGGCAAACCGCACGTCGTAACAGACCGTCAGCCCGACGGTGCCGAACGGCGTTCGGGCCAGCACCGCTTCGGAACCGGGGCGGTAGCCCTTGCTTTCGTGGTAGGCTTCCGTCTCCGACACCGTGACGTCGAACATGTGCATCTTGTCGTAGCGCGCGACGATTGCGCCATCCGGCCCGATCAGAAGCGAACGGTTGGCGAACCGCCCGTCCGCATCGCCGGTCTTCACCGCGATGGAGCCCAGCGAGATCCAGATGCCGCGTGTCGCGGCCTCGTCCCGCAGACCGGCGAGAACCGGGTCGGAGGCTTCGTCCGTCAGCACCGCCTCTTGCCGGGTGCGGCTCTGACTGATGCAGTTCGAGACCTCGGGCGTCAGCACGAAGCCCGCGCCCTCGTCCGCCGCCTGGCCGATGAGGGTGCGGAGCATGTCGAGGTTCCGCGCGGGCTCGTCCGTCCCGGTGATCTGGAGCAGCGCCGCCTTCACGCCGCCAGCAGCGCGTCCAGCTTGCCCGCGCGCTCCAGCGCATAAAGCTCGTCACAGCCGCCGACATGAATGTCGCCGACGAAGATCTGCGGGACGGTGCGGCCGCCTTGCGCGCGCTGCACCATCTCGGCCTTGCGATCAGGATCCTGCATCACGTCGATCTCGTTGAAGTTAACACCCTTCTCGTTGAGCAGGCGTTTGGCGGCGTGGCAGAAGCCGCAGATGGGTGTCGTGTAGATTTCTACTGGCTGCATGGTCATATCCTCGGGAGGGTTCGACCCCAGACTTAAGGGTCTTTTGCCACTCTAGCCAGTACCAGCACGCGAACCTGCCCTGCGCCCTCCGCCATCAGTGCTTCGGTTGAGGCGGCGAGTGTCGCTCCGGTCGTCATCACGTCGTCGACCAGCAGGACAGCGCGCCCGGCCAGTCGCGCGAGGTGACGCGGATGTGTGCGTATCGCGCCGGAAAGGATCGCGAACCGCTCGTCCCGCCGATGAAAGTCGAGCGGTATCGTCCATCGGTGCCGTTGAAGCAGGTCCGGAACAACGGGCAGCGACAGCTCCCGCCCGATACGCTGCGCGAGCAGGGCGGACTGGTTGAACCGCCGCCGGGCGAGGCGGAGCCAGTGCAGAGGCACCGGAGCTATGATCGGGTTATCAGTGAGCAGCGGCGCGGCCGCGCGTGCCATCCAGCGGGCGGCGGGCCGGACGAGATCGGTCCGGTCGCCATGCTTCAGCGCCAAGGGGATCGACCGGCCGAGCCCGGAATAGGCGAGCGCCGCGCGGCCCTGTGCCCAGGGCCGCGCGATACGCAGGCAATCGTCGCACACCGTCTCCGGCCCCGGCGCCCCCGCGCCGGGAAGCGGCGTGCCGCAGAGGTCGCAGCACAGTCCCGTGATGAACGGCGTCTGCTTCCAGCAATCCGGACAAAGCCCGAACTCCGACCCGGTCAGCGTCTCGCACATCACGCAGGTGGCCGGGTAGATCGCCCGAAGAATCTTTTGCATCCCCGCCCTCCGCTGCCTACATGCGCCCGATGACCGACACGCCCCGCCTGACCGACCGCGACGCCCTGCTGCGCAACCGCCAGAAGGCGGCGCGCGCCCCGGCGACCTTCCTGCTCGACGCACTCGCCGACGAGACGGAGGAAAGACTGGAAGAGGTTAACAGGACGTTTTCGGATCAGGTGGTCGTGACTGGCTGGCCGGAGTTCTGGAGCGCCCGTCGACCCAGTGCCCGCATCGTGGCTGACACGCCCGTCCTCGATGTCGAGGAGAACAGCGCCGACCTCGTCATCCACGCTCTGTCCCTGCACTGGGCGGACGATCCGGTCGGGCAGCTCGTGCAGGCCCGCCATGCGCTGCGGCCCGACGGCCTTTTGCTGGCGTCGCTGTTCGGTGGCCAGACATTGCACGAATTGCGCGCTTCGCTGGCAGAGGCCGAGGCCCGCGTGACCGGCGGCCTCTCGCCCCGTGTCGCGCCGATGGGTGAAGTGCGCGATCTCGGCGCGCTGCTGCACCGGGCCGGCTTCGCCCTGCCGGTCGCCGACACGACGCCCTATACGGTGACGTACGAGACGCCGCTGCACCTGATGCGCGACCTTCGCGCGATGGGGGAGCAGAACGCGCTCTTCGGCCGGCTGCGCAAGCCGACGCGCCGCGCGGTGCTGATGGAGGCGATGGCGATATATGCCGACCGCTTCGCGCAACCGGACGGCCGGATCCCGGCAACGTTCGAGATCGTGACGCTGACCGGCTGGGCCCCGGACGAAAGCCAGCCGAAGCCGCTGCGACCCGGATCGGCGAAGTCCCGGCTGGCCGACGCGCTCGAGACGGACGAAATGCCGCTGGACCGCGAAGATTGACCCCCCGGTCGAGGGCGTTATCTGCCTGATCGGGATGCAGTCGGAGGGAAACGGACAGATGCTCGACAATTCGGATGCCAGCCGGCCGGCGCACGCGCCCGCCGATCACCCGCCGGTCAAACGCGAGAAGGTGGGCATCCTGCTCGCCAACCTCGGAACGCCTGACGCGACCGACTACTGGTCGATGCGGCGCTACCTGGGGGAGTTCCTCTCAGACAAGCGGGTGATCGACTACGCGAGCTGGAAGTGGCAGCCGATCCTGCAGCTGATCGTTCTGACCAAGCGGCCGTTCTCCTCCGGTGCCGCTTACCGGACGATCTGGAACAACGAGGCGGACGAGAGCCCGCTGATGACGATCACCAAGGACCAGACCGCAAAGATCGGGGACGCGCTGAAGGAACGCTACGGCGACGACGTCGTGGTCGATTTCTGCATGCGCTACGGCAACCCCTCAACCGAGTCGAAGGTGAAGGAGCTGATCGCGCAGGGCTGTCACCGGATCCTGTTCTTCCCGCTCTACCCGCACTACGCCGGCGCGACCTCGGCCACCGCGAATGACCAGTTCTTTCGGGCGCTGATGGCGGAGAAGTGGCAGCCGGTCGCGCGGATCGTGCCGCCTTACTTCGAGGAACCGGCCTACATCGACGCGCTCGCCCAGTCGGTGCGGCGGGTCTACGATGGGATGGCGCAGGAGCCGGACATGCTGATCTGCTCCTACCACGGCCTGCCGGAGCGTTACCTCCACGAAGGCGACCCCTACCATTGCCAGTGCCAGAAGACGACGCGCCTGCTCAAGGAGCGGCTCGGCTGGGACAACAGCCGGATCAAGACGACCTTCCAGTCGAAGTTCGGCCCCGAGGAGTGGTTGCAACCCTACACGGTCGAGGAGGTCGCCCGGCTCGCGAAGGCAGGGACGAAGCGGATCGCGGTCTGTGCGCCGGCCTTCTCCGCCGACTGCATCGAGACGCTCGAGGAGATCAACGAGGAGATCCGCGAGAGCTTCGAGCATGCGGGCGGCGAGAGCTTCACCTACATTCCCTGTCTCAATGACGACGCGGCGCATATCGACGCGCTGACGGGTGTGATCGAGACGAACCTGAAGGGCTGGCTCGACTGATCCGGGCCCGATGCCGCCGGTCCCCGCCCGCTTCGGGCGGGTGCTGTTGAAAAGCGGCGTCGTTCACGGCAAGACACGCGCATGTCCGACCATCCGAGCAATCCAACATGAACCGCCTGTACCACTACGCCCTCTCGCCCTTCTGCCGGAAGGTGCGCCTGACCCTCGCCGAAAAGAAGCTCGAGGTCGAACTGGTGGAGGAGCGGTACTGGGAGAAGGATCCGGAATTCCTGCGCCGCAGCCCCGCGGGCAAGGTCCCGGTGCTGCGCTACGGCAGCCGCATCCTCTCCGAGAGCACGGCGATCTGCGAATATCTCGACGAGACCGTGCCGACGCCGCCGCTGCTGCCGCGCGGGCCCGAGGCGCGCTACGAGGTGCGCCGGCTGGTCACGTGGTTCGACGACAAGTTCAACGAGGAAGTGACGACGAAGCTGATGGGCGAGCGGGTCTATCGCAAGGTGATGGGCACGGGCTATCCCGACAGCAGCAACGTGAAGGCCGGGGCGCGCGCCATTAAGGAGCACCTGTCCTACATGGAAAGCCTGCTAGACCAGCGGCGCTGGCTGGCCGGTAACGACCTGACATTGGCCGATTTTGCGGCCGCGGCGCATCTGTCGGTGCTCGACTATATCTCGGACGTCGACTGGAACCGGTCGGAGGTGGTGAAGGACTGGTATGCCAAGATCAAGTCGCGCCCCGCATTCCGGTCGCTGCTCGCCGACCAGATCCCCGGCTTTCCACCGCCATCCCACTACGCCGACCTTGATTTCTAGGGCCGTCGAATCTTCTCCGAAAATGCGGGGGCGTTGCCAGCCGGTGTCGGCTGCCTCCGGAGCAGTTCCGACCCAATGAGGGACGAGGGGCTCAAGGAGGCCCTGCGCCGCTACGCGCTGGAGGCCGGCTTCACCGAGATGGGTGTCTGTCGCCCCGATGCCGCGCCCGGCACCGCCGGGCGGCTGGCGGAGTTCGTCGCCGAGGGGCGGCATGGACAGATGCGCTGGATGGAAGAGCGGATGCACTGGCGTGGCGATCCGACGGCGCTCTGGCCCGAGGCGCGGTCGGTCGTGATGCTCGCCGAATCCTATACACCGGAGCATGACCCGCTTGAGGTGCTGGAGTACCGCGACCGTGGTGCGATCAGCGTCTATGCGCAGGGGCGGGACTATCACGATGTCGTCAAGAAGCGACTGAAGAAGGTCGGGCGCTGGCTGCTCGAGGAGGCAGTGAAGCGTGACCAGAGCCCGTCGCGGCACCGGGTGCCGCTTTCGGCGGGTTCTTCGCAAACGCCTGTCGCTCACGCGGCGGGTGCTATGCAACCGCCGGAGATCAAGGTCTTCGTGGATACGGCACCGGTGATGGAAAAGCCGCTCGCGGCAGCTGCCGGGCTTGGCTGGCAGGGCAAGCACACGAACCTGCTGGGGCGGGGGATCGGCAACTGGGTCTTCCTCGGCGCGATCTTCACAACCATCGATCTGGCGCCCGACGCACCGGGTGAGGAGCGCTGCGGCAGCTGCACCCGATGCCTCGACATCTGTCCGACCAACGCCTTCCCCGCGCCGTTCCAGCTCGATGCGCGGCGCTGTATTTCCTACCTCACGATCGAACATCACGGGCCGGTGGACGAGGCCCTGCGCCCGGGGCTCGGCAACCGGATCTATGGCTGCGACGATTGCCTCGCCGTCTG
The DNA here is from genome assembly GCF_016134045.1 of Pelagovum pacificum. Classification (NCBI taxonomy): domain Bacteria; kingdom Pseudomonadati; phylum Pseudomonadota; class Alphaproteobacteria; order Rhodobacterales; family Paracoccaceae; genus Pelagovum; species Pelagovum pacificum. Next base: position 3,952,537 of record NZ_CP065915.1, read on the forward strand.
CCCGTGGAACAAGTTTGCCCAGACCGCGACCGAGACCCGCTATGCCGGCGGAAGCGAGCCGCCGCGTCTTGCTGAACTCGCCGCGCTGGACGACGCGAGCTTCCGGCAGCGATTTTCCGGCAGTCCGATCAAGCGCATCGGTCGCAACCGTTTCGTCAGGAATGTCGCGTATGCCATCGGCAATTCCGACGATCCGGCGCTTCGCCCGGTGGCGCAGACCCTGACCGATGACGCGGATGAGACTGTTCGTGATGCGGCGCGCTGGGCGGCGCTCCAGCTCGACAAGCGGGGTTGAGTAGCGCCCATGACCTTTGTCAGGATGCGCCCAGATTGGAGACCCTCATGCGTCTGACACTTGCCATTGCCTTCTGGCTGCCCGTCGCAGCTTGCGCCCAGCCCGTCCAGCAGGGAGAGCCGAACGCCGATTTCGAGCCTGCCTTCCCAGAACAGACCCGCGCCGAGGCGTTGCCCGAGACCGCCGTATCGGTCGAGGACTTTGTCACTGGCCTCGATGCCCCTTGGGGCATCGCGTTCCTGCCGGACGGCACCACGCTCGTGACCGAACGGCCCGGCCGCCTGCGCCACGTCGCGGAGGACGGCACCCTGTCCGATCCCATCGCCGGCGTTCCCGAAGTGGACGCCCGGCGGCAGGGCGGCCTGCTCGACGTCGCCGTGCGCGATGATTTCGCGGACACCCGTCGCGTCTGGCTGACCTATGCCAAGGCTGTCGACGGCGGCACCGTCACCGCCGCCGCGACCGGCCTGCTGTCGGAGGACGCGACGGAGCTGACCGAGGTCACGGACATCTTCGTGCAGGACCCGCCCTCGCAGAACCCGATGCACTACGGCAGCCGGATCGTCTTCGAGCCGGGCACCGACAACGCCTTCATCACCACGGGCGAGCATTCCGCCGAATCCGACCGCGTGCTGGCGCAGGATCTCGACACCACCTACGGCAAGGTGATCCGCGTCGATGCGGTCACCGGCGAAGCGCCGGACGACAACCCTTTCGCCGACGGGAGCGGGGTGGACACGATCTGGAGCTACGGCCACCGCAACATGCAGGGCGCGGCGATCGACCCGGACGGGACGCTCTGGACGATCGAACATGGCCCCGCCGGCGGGGACGAGCTGAACATGCCCGAACCCGGCCTGAACTACGGCTGGCCCGAGATCAGCTACGGCATCAACTATCGCGGCACGCCGGTCGGCACCGGGGACGCCGTGATGGAGGGGATGGAACAGCCGGTCTATTACTGGGATCCGGTCATCGCACCCGGCGGAATGATGTTCTATGAAGGCGACATGTTCTCCGACTGGCAGGGCGACCTGCTGATCGGCGGACTGGTCGCCGGCGCCGTCGTGCGTCTGTCACTGGAGGATGGTCTCGTGACCGGGGAAGAGCGCATTGCAGAAGGTATCGGCCGCGTCCGCGACGTCGAAGTCGCGCCCGATGGCTCGGTTCTCGTGCTGATCGACGCGCCGGCCCCGAACGGCGGCATCAAGAGGATCGTGCCGGCGGAATGAAGATGGTGGGCTATCTCGCCCGGTTCGTGCATCGCATCGAGGGGCTCTTCGACCGTCGCCAGCGACGGCGGCAAACCGGCGCGCAGCCAGTGATAGAGCCTTATATCGGCTACGCGACCCCGGAGGAGATCGTCCTTCGGGGGCGTGTGCTCACGGCGCTGCGCCGGTCCGAGCCGCGCCCCGACCAGCATTGGTTCACCAACTTTCGTCAGATGCTGCGGCTGTTCCTGACGGACGAGGTCTCCGGCGTCTCGATCCGGGCGCGGGGCTGCCGCGTGGCAAGTGACGAGGAAGGCTACTTCACCCTGTCTGTCCCGCGCGATGGCGTTTCGGGCTGGGTCGAGGTCAAGGTCGAACATCTCGACGAAGTGCCGGCGCCGGGCGGGCTGCCCTACGCTTGGGAAGACGGGGAAATGCCCGTGGCCGAGGCGGTGATGCCCGCCTTCGCTCCCGGTACGGACGCGGAGATTGGCGTGATTTCCGACGTCGACGACACCATGCTTCAGACCGGCGCTTGGTCGCGTATCCGGCTGGTGTGGACCTCGCTCATGGGCAACATCCACACCCGGCACATTTTCCCCGACGCGGTGGAGCTTATCAGCCGGCTCAGCGCCGGCGGGCGGAATCCGGTCTTCTACGTCAGCTCGTCGCCGTGGAACCTGCACGATTTCCTCGAGCGGGTCTTTGCACGGCACAACTTGGTTCGTGGGCCCATGTTCCTGCGGGACTTCGGGCTCAACGACAAGCGGCCCCTGGCGTCGAGCCACAGCGACCACAAGTCCCACGCCATCGACACGATCCTTGCCGCCAATCCGGGTCTGCCTTTCGTGCTGATCGGTGACACCGGCCAGTTCGATTCCGAGATCTACGCCGCCGCCGCCCGCCGTCACAAGGGACGGATCCAGCGGGTGATCCTGCGTGCGCCGCGCCGGAAGCGCGACGCCGCGACCGAGGTCAACGTTCGCACACTCCGCCAGAAGGGCATCCCGGTTCACGTCGGCCCCGATTTCAGCGAAGCGATCGAGGTCCTCGGCGGCGGTCGATAGGACGTCGCCGTCTCGACCATCTGCCAAACGACCGGCGGCACCGCGCGCCTGCGTAGCCGCGGCGGCGTCAGGAGTCCGTCGCGCCTCCTCGCTGACCTGACGAGGGCCACTGGCGGCCCGACGTGAACGGGCGTAGGTGAGGCGACATGTCAACTCAGCAAAGACCGATGCTCGGCGCGGTCCTCATGTCCCTCGCCGTGACCGCCTTCACGGTCATGTCCGCCTTCGTCAAAGCCGCCGACACCATTCCTGCCGGCGAGATCATGTTCTTCCGCTCCTTCCTCGCTCTTCCGGTGGTGATCGCGTGGCTCGCCATGACCGGCGGGCTGCAGGGCGGCATCAAGACGAAGAACTACAAGGGCCATGCGCTGCGCGGGATCGTCGGGTCGATGGCCATGGGGATCGGTTTTGCCTCGCTCCATTATCTCCCCCTGCCCGAGGTGACGGCCATACGCTTCGCAACGCCGGTCGTGATGGTCGTGCTGGCCGCGCTGATGCTGGGGGAGCGGCTCCGCGCAATCCGGATCACGGCGGTCCTCACCGGCCTGGCCGGGGTTCTCATCATCACCATGCCGCGCCTGAGCGCCGGAACCGGCACGTCCGAAGCGGTCGGCGCCGCGCTGGCGCTGAGCTCCGCCTGCCTCGCCGCGCTCGCCCAGATCTTCGTGAAGTCGATGTCAGGGAAGGAGACGACGGCGGCGATCGTCTTCTACTTCTCGCTGACCGCATCGCTGATGGCCCTGCTGACGATCCCGTTCGGCTGGGTCATGCCGCAGGGGACGGACTGGATCTGGCTCGTCGGCGCAGGCCTGATCGGCGGGGTGGGGCAGATCCTGCTGACCTCGGCCTACCGCTTCGCCGACGCCGGAGTTGTCGCGCCGTTCAACTACGTCTCGATGCTGTGGGCGATCATCATCGGCTACGTCTGGTTCGCCGAGATCCCGACCGTCGCGATGCTGGTCGGCTCCGCGCTCATCATCTTCGCCGGTGTCGTGATCGTCTACCGCGAGCGCCAGCTCGGCCTCGCCCGGACGGTCGAACGGCGGCAGGAGATGCGCGGCATGCAGTAGGATGGGGTTTTACCCCATGCGCTGCCGCAATAGGCTCGCGCCGACCCATCCAACCGGAGCCCGGACATGACCGACACCGCCCTCATCGTCATCGACGTCCAGAACGATTTCTGCCCCGGCGGCGCGCTCGCCGTCACCGGTGGGGACGAGATCGTTCCCGGCATCAACGCGTTGATGGACGAATTCGCCGCCGTCGTGCTGACGCAGGACTGGCACCCGGCCGGTCATTCGTCCTTTGCCTCGTCCCATCCGGGCAAGGCGCCGATGGAAATGACCGATATGCCCTACGGGCCGCAGGTGCTCTGGCCGGATCACTGCATCCAGGGCTCGAACGGTGCGGCGTTTCACGCCGACCTGCGCACCGACCCCGCCGACCTGATCATCCGAAAGGGCTACAACCCGGAGATCGACAGCTACTCCGCCTTTTTCGAGAACGATCACGAGACGCCGACCGGCCTCGAAGGATACCTGCGCACACGCGGTATCTCGAAGTTGGTGATGGTCGGTCTCGCGACCGACTTCTGCGTGAACTTCTCTGCCGTCGACGCCGCGAAGCTCGGCTTCTCGGTCGAGGTGCGCACGGATCTCTGCCGCGGGATCGACCTTGACGGGTCGCTTGCCGCGTCCCTCAATGGAATGGCGGCCGCCGGGGTTTCGGTGGCATGACTCGTTTCCGGGGGAAATATTTCAATGATCCGATTTCTGTTCGCGGCGCTGTTCTGCGCCGGACCCGCGTTCGCGCAATGCCCTGATCCGTCCCAACTCGACGCGGAGGGGATCACCATCGCCTTCGACGACGGGGCCATCGTCACCTACCAGCGGCTCGGTCCCGACCTCGTGCTCGAGATGAACGACCTCGAGTTCGACACCGGGTTCGGTGGCGTCTACCGCTTCGGAATGCTTCCGGTGGAGGAGTTCGATCTCGACGAGTCGGGCGGCATCATCGACGACTCGCGCTGGGTGACGAGCTACCCGCAGGGGGCACCCGGCGCGCTTCCACCGCCAAGCTCCAGCGTCGACGTCCCGTTCGAGCGCAACGCCCCGGGCGAAAGCATGTCGGGCACGATCACGTTTGAGGCTCTGGGTTACGGCAACCGCATCATCAGCGGCTGCCCGATCGCCACGCGGGGCTTCAAGGTGCGGGTGACCGAAGCCGACGGCTCATGGTACGAGCCGCGGTTCAACTACTTCACCGACTACGGCTTCTCGATCATGATCGGCTCGTCCAACAGCGCGGGCGAGGAATACAGCTACGATACGGAATGGATCGAGTAGGCGACTGCCACCTCAGTCCTTCGCACGCTCGACGTAGGAGGCATCCTCGGTGTTGACCACGACGCGGGTGCCGACGCCGATGTGCGGCGGGACCATGACGCGCACGCCGTTGTCCGCCTGCGCGGGCTTGTAGGACGACGACGCCGTCTGCCCCTTCACCACCGGTTCCGTCTCCACGATCTCGACCGTCACCTTCTGCGGCAGGTCCAGCGCGATGGCGATTTCGTTGTGGATCGACAGGAAGCAGATCATGCCTTCCTGCAGCCAGACCTTGCTGTCGCCCACCACGTCTTCCTGCGCCGCGACCTGTTCGAAGGTCTCGGGGTCCATGAAGTGGTAGCCTTCGCCGTCCTCGTAGAGGAACTGGAATTCTTTCTGTTCGACGTGGGCGCGCTCGACGCTGTCGGTCGTCTTCCAGCGGTCAGACACCTTCACGCCGTCGGAGATGCGGCGCATCTCGATCTGAGTGACGGGGGTGCCTTTGCCGGGGTGGAAGTTCTCCGCCCGGAGGATCACGTAGAGCTTCTCGTCAATGTCGACGACGTTGCCCTTGCGCAGCTGTGATGCGATGACTTTCGCCATTGGGCGTCTCCTTGTGGGTGTCTCTGGTTCGCGTTACCGGGTCCGTTACCGCATCAGCGCACGGAGGGCCAGTCATGTCGTGGTGGGACAGGGAGCATCACGCGGACCGTCGCCCTGTGTTGCTGGCCCGAAACCGGATTCAGCGGGCGATCCGTGACTGGTTCGAGGGCCGGGGCTTCGTCGAGGTCGATCCACTCTGCATGGTGACCTCTCCGGGGAACGAGACGCACCTCCACGCCTTCGAGACAGAAGAGATCGCGCCCAATCTCTCGACGCGTCGCCGCTACCTTCACACGTCGCCCGAGTTCGCGATGAAGAAGCTGCTGGCGGCGGGGGAGGAGCGGATATTCACCTTCTCTCACGTATGGCGCAACCGGGAGGGCGGTCCGCGCCACGGGTCTGAGTTCGTGATGCTGGAGTGGTATCGCGCGAACGCGCCCTACACCGTGCTGATGGAGGATTGCGCCGAGTTGCTGCGCGTCGCGGCCGAGGCGGCAGGGTCTTCCCTGCTGCGGCATGGTGAGGCCACCTGCGATCCATTGATCGCGCCGCGCCGGGTTTCGGTCGCCGACGCATTCGGCGAGGCCGGGATCGACCTGCTGTCGACACTGCCGGACGGCGTTCCGGATACCGGTCGCCTTGCGGCGGCGCTCGACCGGGTTGGCGTCAAACATATGGACGGGGAGACATGGTCCGATCTCTTCTCCCGCGTACTGGTCGGAGAGGTCGAGCCCGGGCTGGGCCACGCGGCGACCTTCCTCGACCGCTATCCGGCGCCCGAAGCCGCGCTCGCCCGGCGCTGCCCGGACGACCCGCGCGTCGCCGAACGGTTCGAGCTGTTCGCCTGCGGTGTCGAGCTCGCCAACGGCTTCGGAGAGCTGACCGACCCGGAGGAGCAGCGCGCCCGGTTCACCGCCGACATGGACGAGCGGGAGCGCATCTACGGCAGCCGCTATCCGCTGGACGAGGAGTTTCTCGCCGCGCTGGCCCACATGCCGCCGTCGTCCGGGATCGCCCTTGGGTTCGACCGGCTGGTGATGCTCGCGACCGGCGCCCCCCGGATCAGCGACGTCATCTGGGCGTAGGGTGCGCGCTCGATGCGCACCCCCGGTCGGACCCTTCGGGGTGCGCATCAAGCGCGCACCCTACGGATTCTGTTCTGCTCAATCGCTCGGCATCGGGCGGGTGGCCGGGGGAAACATTCCCGCATTCGTTGCATCCGGGCCTCGAAATGTCGGTCAGGGGCGAACCGGTCCCCCGGTGGGATGCAAAGGTTGATCCACGACTCGCGATAGATCGGGACACGGGGGATCACATCATGCCAGCCGACGATTTCGCCATTATCACTGCCGCCGAGACCGACGGCTCTCTCTACAACGAGGATCTCGCACCCCTGCCGCCGGAGAAGCGGAAGTGGGGCGCCTTCGAGATCTTCAACGTCTGGTCGAACGACATCCAGTCGCTGTTCGGCTACACGCTTGCCGCCTCTCTCTTCATCAGCTCGGGCATCAACGGCTGGTGGGTGTTCGCGGCCATCGTTCTAGCAGGGCTCATCGTCATGGGGCTGGTGAACCTCACCGGCCGGCCGAGCGTGAAATACGGCATCCCCTATCCGGTGATGGCCCGTGCGGCGATGGGCGTGCGGGGCGCCAACCTCCCGGCCATGATCCGCGGCATCGTCGCAATCTTCTGGTACGGGGTGCAGACCTACTTCGCCTCGACCGCCGTCGCGATGCTGATCTACGCGCTGTTCGGCGGCGCGGAGGGCGCGACCTTCCTCGGCCTGACCACCGTCGACTGGATCGCGTATGTCTTCGTCTCGATCTTCCAGGTGGCGCTCTTCATGCGCGGCATCGACTGGATCACGAAGTTCCTCAACTGGGCCGGCCCGCTCGTTTACGCGGTGATGATCCTGCTTGCGCTCTACATCTGGTTCCGTGCCGGGAACGGCCTGTTCTCGGAGCTCGGGGTCATCTTCTCCGGCGCGGCCGCGGAGGATGGCACGTCCGGCGGCGTCGGTGCCTTCATCGGTGTGGTCGGTACGATGATCGCCTACTTCGCGGCGGTCATCATCAACTACGGCGACTTCGCCCGCTTCGTGCAGACCGACGGCAAGATGCGTATGGGCAACTTCCTCGGACTGCCGGTCAGCCTCGCCGTCTTCTCGTTCCTCGCGATGTTCATCACGGCGGGCACGGCAGCGATCTTCGGCACGATCCTCACCAACCCGGCGGAGATCGTCGGCCAAGTGGACAGCGTGCTACTGACGCTGATCGCGGCACTCACGTTCTTCGCAGCGACAGTGGGGATCAACCTCGTCGCGAACTTCATCCCGCCGGCCTACGACCTCGCCAATCTGGCGCCCGCGCGCATCTCGGCGAGGACGGGTGGCATGATCACGGCGGGCCTCGCCTTCTTCATCGGGGCGTTCTGGGTGGCGGCGATCTCAACCATCGGCATCGCGGTGTTCGTCGACACGCTTGGCGCGATCCTCGCCCCGCTCTACGGCGTGCTGGTTGCGGACTATTACATCGTGAAGAAGCGGCAGCTCGACGTGCCCGCGCTGTTCTCGCCCTCTCCGACCGGCCTCTACTGGTACGAGGGCGGCTGGAACCGCAAGGCGCTCTATGCCGTCGGGATCGCGGGGGTCTTCTCCGTCGCGACGGTCTGGGTGCCGGTGCTCGGCGCGCTTTCGGGCTACGCCTGGTTGATCGGCGCGGCGCTGGCCGCGGCGTTGCATGTCTGGCTGATGGGCCGGGCGACGTACACGGCGCCGGCGCCTGCTCCCGCCGAATAAACAGAGGGGGCCGGGTCACCGGCCCCCGCATCGCCTAGTCGGCAGAGACCAGAGCCTCGATCTCTTCCAGGACGTAGTCCATCGCCGCGAAGGTCATCGGATAGACGTAGAACCGGTCCGAGGAGTGGAAGCGTCCGGCCGTCACCGCACCAAGCATATCCGTCGATCCCGGGGCGATCTGCTCGAGCGCGGTCAGCGCGGTCGTGTCGTCCTCGCCCCGGTCGGCGATGTGGGAGGTGAAGACCCAGTCGGCGTCGAGCTCCCTGATCAGTTCGGCCGAGATCGTCGTCTCCTGCGCCGCCTCGGGCACTTGGTCGACGACCGGCAGCGGCTCGAACCCGAGATCCTCCAGCACCTGCGACTGCGCGCCGTAGGTCCGGAACAGCCGGATCTGCACGTCGTCCGCATCCGGCAGGATGATGACGTAGGTCGGCGCTTCGCCCTGCGGCATGATCGCGGGTCGTAGCTCCTCGATCCGCGCGTCGTAGGCCGCCTGTAGCGCATCGAACGTTTCCGCCCGGTTCACCCAACCGGCGAATTCGGCATAGTTGGTCAGCGCGTCCTGCCCGTTCGCGGGATCGTAGATGATTGTCGGCGCGATAGCCGACAGCTGGTCGCGCAGGGACAGCGTATCGCCGAGGTTGCCGATGATGAGGTCGGGCTGCAGGGCGGCGATCTGCTCGACATCGATCTGCCCGTGCACGGAGGCAAGCGCGATGTCGTCGAACGTCAGCCCGTATAGCTCGCGGCCCGAGCGGACGAAGTAGCCGCCGTCGGACGTGACGCGGCCGGTGCTGCCGATCAGGTTCGCGCCCAGCTCCCACGCCATCACGGTCGCGGTCCAGTCGTGCAGGGACACGATCCGCTGTGGATCGGCGGGGAGCGTCACCTCGTGACCGGAATGGTCGGTGACCGTGCGCGTGTCCTGCGCGGCAGCGGGGACGGCGGACAAGAGGGCGAACGCGGCGAGGGCGATGTGTTTCATGGTCTTCCGGCACTTGATTCCTGGGGATCGGTCTCCTCCTGACCCTAGCCACAAAATACCTGACCACAATAGTAAACTATTATCGCCTTCCGCCGAGCGGGGCGAGTGCAGCTTTACGCCCCGCCGGACGGTTGCAATAAGAGGCGCAACTGAAGGAGCCGAAATGGTCGACATCGCGACACGTGTCTGGAACCACAAGTGGAAGATCGACCCGATCGTCCGCTCCCTGATCGACACGGATTTCTACAAGCTGCTCATGTGCCAGTCGGTGTTCCGCAATCACCCGGACACGAACGTCACGTTCTCGCTCATCAACCGCACGACCTCCGTGCGGCTCGCCGACCTGATCGACGAAGGAGAGCTGCGCGAACAGCTCGATCACATCCGCTCGCTCTCGCTCACGCGGGGGGAGAGCACATGGATGCGGGGCAACACCTTCTACGGCAAGCGGCAGATGTTCACGCCCGAGTTCATGGACTGGTTCGAGAACCTGCGCCTGCCGCCCTACGACCTGCAGAAGCGCGACGGCCAGTACGAGCTGACGTTCGAAGGCAAGTGGCCAGAGGTCATGTTGTGGGAGATTCCCGCGCTCGCCGTGCTGATGGAGCTGCGGGGCCGCGCCGTGCTGCGCGACATGGGTCGGTTCGAGCTTCAGGTGCTCTATGCCCGCGCCATGACGAAGCTGTGGGAAAAGATCGAGATGCTGCGCAAGATCGACGGCCTGAAGGTCGCGGACTTCGGCACGCGGAGGCGGCACTCGTTCCTCTGGCAGGACTGGGCTGTGCGCGCGATGGTCGAGGGGCTCGGCGATGCCTTCACCGGCACTTCGAACTGCGCCATCGCCCGCAACCGCGATCTCGAGGCGATCGGCACCAATGCCCACGAGCTTCCGATGGTCTATGCCGCGATGGCCGACGGGGACGAGGCGCTCGCCCGCGCGCCCTACGACGTGCTGTCCGACTGGCACGAGGAGCATGAAGGCAACCTGCGGATCATCCTGCCCGACACCTACGGAACGCAGGGCTTCCTCGACCGCGCGCCGGACTGGCTGACGGAATGGACCGGCATACGCATCGATTCCGGGGACCCCGCGGAAGGGGCGGAGACGGCGATCCGCTGGTGGAAGGAGCGTGGCGAGGACCCGCGCAACAAGCTGGTGATCTTCTCCGACGGGCTCGACGCCGACAAGATTGTGGAACTGCACGCCCGGTTCTCGGGCCGGGTGAAGGTATCTTTCGGCTGGGGCACGATGCTGACCAACGACTTCCGCGGCCTTGCGCCGGACGACGCGCTCGCGCCCTTCTCGCTGGTCTGCAAGGCCGTCGCCGCGGAGGGCCGGCCGACGGTCAAGCTGTCCGACAATCCCAACAAGGCGATGGGTCCGGAGAGCGAGATCGAGCGTTACAAGCGGGTATTCGGCGTCGGTGACCAGGTCGCGCGCGAGGTGGTGGTGTAGGGTGCGCATCGAGCGCGCACCCTACGACAGCGACAGGCCGTCCACGTAGGGTGCGCGTTCAATGCGCGCCACGAACGGGTATCCACTCGCGACAAACCTGTAGGGTGCGCATTCACTGCGCACCCGATCCCGCCCCCCACCAACCCCCACGCCCACGTGATTTCACCTTCGCCCGCGCCGCTCCTACCTTCCGGCCTGATATCACCCGGAGCGCCCATGATCACTCGCCGCACGACCCTCGCCTTGCTCGCCGCCGCCCCCCTCTCCGCTCGCGCGCAGGCGATGCCGCAGGGATGGGCCGACCTTCCCAGCCTTGCTGCGGAGTTGGACCAGTTCCACGCCATCGCCGTCGCCCACAGGGGCGAGTTGGTGCTGGAAGAGGCCGTGCGCGGGCCCTCCGTCGACACGCCGGCCAACATCAAGTCGGTGTCGAAGACCATCGTTGCAGGACTCCTCGGCTCCGTCCTCCAAAGCGGTGAGATCGCCGACATCTCCGCCACGCTGGAAGATGTCGCGCCGAACCTGATCCCAGGTGACGCCGATCCACGGGTCGGCTCCATCTCGATGGAGGATCTCGTGACGCTGCGCGCCGGGCTGGAGCGGACGAGCGGGCCGAACTACGGCAACTGGGTCGCGAGCGGCAACTGGGTGGCCAACGCGCTGGGCCGGGAGTTCGTGGACGAGCCGGGCGGTCGGATGCTCTATTCCACGGGCACGACCCACGTGCTCGGCGCGGCGCTGTCCGAGGCGACGGGCGACAGCCTCCTGACGCTGGCCCGGGACCGGCTGGGCGATGTGCTCGGCACCTACATCGTGCCGTGGACGCAGGATCCCCAGGGCCGCTACATGGGCGGCAACCAGATGGCCCTGACGCCCGCCGCGATGGTGCGGTTCGGTGAACTCTACCGCCTCGGCGGCAGCTACGACGGCACCCGTGTTCTGCCCGAAGACTACGTGACCGCCAGTTTCGAGCAGCGCACGCGGTCGCCCTATTCGGGGCTGTCCTACGGGTACGGCTGGTTCCTCGGCGAGGTGCAGGGGCATCCTTACGCGATGGCACGCGGTTACGGCGGGCAGATCATCTTCGTTGTGCCCGAGGCCGAGCTGACCGTCGCGATCACCTCCGATCCCAACCAGCCCGCGCGCAGCGACGGCTACTTCGGTGTGCTGCGCGACTTCCTCGAGCAGACCGTCGCGCCGCTGGCCTTGTCTGCCTGATTACAGCGACAGCGTCCCGACCTGATCCTTCAGCATGGCGGCGGAGGCTTCGAGCCCCTCCGCCTCTGCCGGCGACAGGTCGGGCAAGAGCTCCTGCGTCACGCCGTTCGCCCCGACGACTCGCGGCAGGGAGCAGGCGACGTCGCTGACGCCCAGAACGTCCGACACGGTCGACACGGTAAGGATCGCGCCCTCGTCCCCGCCGATGGCGGCGGCGATCCGCGACAGGCCCGCACCGATGCCGTACCACGTCGCGCCCTTGCCCTCGATGATGCGATAGGCGGCGCGGCGCACGCCGTCGTCGATCTCCTGCCGCACCTCATTCGTGATCGGACGGCCCACCTGCTCCGCTGCGCTGTCGGCAGGGACCGTGCCGGCGCGGGCCCCTGACCAGCAAAGCACCTCGCTGTCGCCGTGCTCACCCAGCACGTAACCGTGCACCGATTTAGGCGCGATGCCGAGGTGCCGGGACAGCAGCCACCGGAACCGCGCGGTATCGAGGATCGTGCCCGATCCGATCACCCGTCCTGCGGGGAGGCCCGAGATGCTCAGCGTGACCTGGGTCATGATGTCGACCGGGTTCGACGCAACCAGCAGGATCGCGTCGGGGCTGGCCGAGCGGACTTCACCCACGACGACGCGGAACACCTCGGCATTTCGCGCCAGAAGCTGCAGCCGGGTCTCGCCCGGTTTCTGTCCGACGCCGCAGGCGAGGATCACGATGGACGCGCCGGCGAGGTCACCGTAGCCACCTGCCTCGATCCGCGCGGGAGAGGCGAAGGGAATGGCGTGGGCGATGTCCTCCGCCTCCGCCCGGGCGCGCGCGTCGTCGAGGTCGACCAGCACGATGCGCGAGGCGACACCGCGCATGACCAGCGAAAAGGCAGCGGCAGAGCCGACCATGCCCGCGCCGACGATACCGATCTTCATGGGCGTCCCTCCCTCATGGATCGACCTTGCCGCGCAAGGTCTTCACTTCGCCGCGGCGCTTCTTCGTGTCCACGCGCTTGCGTTTCTGGTTGAGCGAGACGCGGGTCGGGATCCGCTTCTTCGGAGCCTCGCAGGCGCGGCGGATCAGTCCGATCAGCCGCTCCCGGGCGAGGTCGCGGTTTCGGGCCTGGCTGCGCTCTTCCGAGACCTGGATGATGAGCGCGCCGTCCTTCGTCCACCGCCGCCCCGCGATGCGTCGCAGCCGCCGCTTCACCGGGTCGGGCAGCGACGGCGACCGTTCTGCCTCGAAACGCAGCTCGACGGCGGACGAGACCTTGTTGACGTTCTGCCCGCCCGGACCGCCGGCGCGGACGAACTGTTCAACCAGTTCCCAATCCTGGATCTCGATCCGGTCGTTGATCTTCAGTGGCATGACGTCGTCCTTTCTCGTCCCTCCATATAACGAAAAGGGCCGCTCCGGCGACGGAGCGACCCTTCGAAAGTTCAGGAGGTGGGGTCGGTTAGGATCCCCAACTCAGGGGTTCAGTTCCCAAGGGCTGCCTCAGGAGCGGTCCTCCCAAGCTGTCCCGACACCTCTCTCCACCATCTTTCTAGACACTGGATCACCTCCTTTCATTGGTTTCGCCTGACTAGGAGGGTTACACAGAATTTGTGTAAGTCAAATAAATTTCCGCTATCCCTAGGCGGGCCCGGCCAGCAAACGCCCAACGATGAGGCGAAACGGAACGAGCGCAATCAGCGCAACCGCCAGTTTCACGGCCCAGTCCGCCACGCCGAGCGAGATCCACAGCGGAACCACCGGACCGACGGTCAGGAACGGCACGGCCTCGAGCGCCCAGCCGACTTGTTCGTCCGCCACTGCGCCGAAGCTCAGGAAGCCGGCGAAGGCGATGGTGAAGAACAGAACGCTGTCGACGGTCGAGCCGACGAGGGTCGATGCCAGCGGCGCGCGCCACCACGCGCCGTCGCGGAAGCGCGAGAACACGGCGACGTCCATCAGCTGCGCGACGAGGAACGCGGTGCCCGAAGCGACGGCGACGCGAAGCGGCACAGCCGGGCCGAATTCCAGCATGATCTGAGAGCCGATCAGCGAACAGATGATTCCGACGACAAAGCCGGCGAAGACCACGCGACGGGCCGGACCGGCGCCGTAGACCCGGTTCATCACGTCGGTGACGAGGAAGGCGAACGGGTAGGTGAAGGCGCCCCACGTGAGCAGGCCGTCGAGGATCAGGAATTGAACGAGGATATTGGAGGCCACCACGATGGCGGCCATGGCAAGGATGCCGGGCAGGGTGCGGGTCATGGACATGTTTCCGTTTTGGCAAGGTGCGGCACTTGGTTCCCCACCGCGGGGAACGGGCGGCCTTTAGGGGCCGCCCTGCTGTCAGTCAAGCCGGTATTCGACGATCTCGGTCTGCTGGATCGGATAGAAATTGTCGTCCGCGATCATCGTCAGGCGGATCGCGCCGCTCTCGTCCTGCCAGACGGCAAGCCCTTCGAGGTTGTCGTGCTGGTTGTACGGCGTGGTCAGCAGCACGGTCTCGTCCATTGTGCCGGGGACGATCCGCCGGACCTGGCTGCGGAAGCCGAAAGGACCCAGCTTGCGCCCCAGGAGGTAGAGTGCGCCATCCGGCCCGAAATCCGCACCGACGGCCATGAACCCCTCTCGCGGGCGGAGGCGAAAGGCGATGGACCATGTGCCCCCGGCATAGCGGTAGACCGGGAACAGGCCGTCGTCTCCGGGCACTTCGGGCAGCGTGTAGAGCGACCCGTCCGGTGCGAGGGCGAGCGCTTCTAACGCGCGGTTGTCGCGCATGCCCGCGAAGTCGGGATGCGCGGGAAGCTCTGTCGGGACCCCGTCGAGTTGAGAGTAGCGCAGGACGCGGGCCTCCCCTTCGAGCGAAATCCAGGCCGTGCCGTCCGGCGCGACGGCGAGGCCCTCCGTATCGTCCCGCATCTCCCCGCCGTCCGGCCGTCGAAGTCCCAGCTTCTCCGCCGTCACGCCTGTGATCCGGTCGCCATCCCGCGTGATCGTGCCGCGATAGAGGATCGACCGGTCGCTGATCGCGACGAAGCTGCTCCCGTCGTCCGAAAGCTCCAGTCCCGAGACGCCGCCGACGTGCCGCTCGTTCCAGATGTAAGTGCCGAGGTACGTCACCTCCGCAGACCCGACGAGGGGACAGGCGGCCAGAACGGCCGCCGTGAAAAAGGTTCGGAAGCTCAACTCAGTTCGACCGGGCAACGTCCTGACAGGCGCCGGGAAGCTGCGCCATCGTCACCGGACCGCGCGCCGGGGCGGGGTCCGCGTTCGGATCCGGCGGCGGCGGGTTGAGGATATTGTCGACCCACTCCTGCGCCTCCGCGCAGCCGTCGCCGGGGGGCGGTGGCGCCTGATCCTCACAGCCGGCAGCACCGGGCGGGCAGTTCAGGCGGACGTGGAAATGGTAGTGATGACCCCACCACGGGCGGATCTTGCTCAGCCATTCGCGGTCGCCGGTCTCGGCGTTGCACATGGCCACCTTGGCGCCGGCGAAGACGAAGATCCGCGCCACGCGCGGGTCCGACGCGGCCTGCCGGAGCAGCGCCATGTGCTGCGCGGTCCAGCGGTCGTTCGTGTAGGCGCCTTCCGCGCGCTGCATGGAGATCGAGGAAATCTGTTCCCGCTGATCGGTGGACAGGTCGAGCCGCTGCGGCGGCAGCATCCAGATGTCGGCGTCGAGCCCGATCTGGTGGCTGGCGTGGCCCGACAGCATCGGGCCGCCGCGCGGCTGGCTCATGTCCCCGATGTAGAGTCCTTCCCACCCCGGCAAGCTCGCCGCGAAGCGCGACAGGTCCTGCACGAAGTCGACGGTGATCGGCTGCGCCCAGTTGCGATTGCGGGACAGCCGCATCGCCTGCCAGGTCGGTCCGGTCTCGGGCAGCTGCACTGCGCCGGCCTGGCAGCCGCGCGAATAACCGCCGATCGGTTCGGATGTCTGGACGGACGCGGTCGACAGGTAACCGAAAACGTCCTTCGCGACGCGGCTGTCGGAGGGGTCGGCGGCTGCCGCGCTCGCCTCCGGCGCGCCGGGATTCGCGTTCTGGGTCGATGCGGTGGAGGTGCCGGAACTGCGCTGGCATGAGGCCAGCGCCAGAAGACAGGCACTGATGAGGACTAGGGTGCGGACCATGCTGCTCGATCTCCGTCTTTATTGACGAAGACTAGCAGAATGAGGCCGACCATGAAAAGAAGGATGACCGGCGAGATGCCCAGCCTCGGGTCCCCTGTGATGCTGGTGAAGACGAAGATCATCGCCGGGGCGAGGAACGCCGTCGCCTTGCCCGACAGCGCGAACAGTCCGAAGGCCTCCGTCGGGCGATCGGGATGGGTATGGCGCACCATCATCGTCCGCGAGGCTGCGTAGATCGCCCCGCCCGCGCCGCCGATCGCCGCGCCGCAGATGTAGAACAGCGTGTCCGGCAGGGTGGACCCTTCCGCGAGCGGGAAGCCGAAGACCATCTCCCGCGTCATGCCGACGATCACGGTGCAGACCACGATCAGGATCAGGATGCAGCCGACGATCACCGGCCTTGGCCCGTAGCGCGCGTCGAGCTGCCCGCCGACCCACGTCGCGATGCCGGCGGTCACCGCGCCGATGATCCCGAAGATCGCGATCTGGATCAGCGTCCAGTCGAGCACGAGCACCGCATACACACCGCCGAACCCGTAGAGCGCGTTCAGCGCGTCGCGGTAGAACATCGACGAGATCAGGAACCCCTTCAGGCTGTCCCGGCGGGCAATGCCTTTGATCGAGGTCCAGAGGTCGCCGAGCGCCTGCCGCACGCCGCCCTGTTTTGTCGCGGGCCGCGCCTCGCGCACCCAGGCGAAATAGGGGATCATGAAGACGACGAACCAAAGCGCGATGAACGGTCCGACGATGCGCGTGCCTTCCCGCGCCTCGGGGTCGAGCCCGAAGGCCGGCGGATTGCCGAGCAGCGTGGTCCCGGCTTCCGCGTCGGCTTCGAAGAACAGCAACAGCATGATGAACAGCGACGCCACGCCACCCCAATAGCCTATGGAAGCGCCGGTGCCGCTGATCTTGCCGATGGATTCCTCGGTGCCGAGCGACGGCAGCTGCGCATTCACGAAGATCAGGGCGAACTCCGCCGCGATGAAGCCCGCCGAGAACGCCCAGAGGCAGAACCACAGCGCGCTGCCGTCCGGCGCCATGGTCCAGAGCGCGGCCATCGCCACGATGTAGATCGCCGAGAACAGCAGGATCCACGGCATCCGCCGCCCCGTGCTGTCGGCGTAGGCGCCGAGCACCGGGCCGAGGATGCCGATGAACAATCCCGCCAGCGTCTGTGCCAGGGCCCAGACGGATTGCGCATGAGCATCGGCGGCAGTCGGGCTTTCGCCGGCAGCGGCAAAGTAGTCGGTCGCGACGGAGGCGAAGTAGGGGCCGAAGATGAAGGTGAGGCCGAGCGTATAGAACGGCTGGGTCGCCCAGTCGAAGGCCATCCAGCCCCAGATCCGTTTTCGCTCGTCGGTCATTTCGCCCCCACGTCCATCCCGCCGCGATCAAACGGAAAAGCTGACCCGCAGGCAAGGGGCGCGGGGTCGTCGGACTGGATCAATCCGGCAGGTGCGCCATCCATGCGACGCACCGCCCGTTCAATCCTGAAACGGCGGCCAGGGCCGGACCGCCTCGGCGTCGATCCATGCCTTCGCCCAGTCCGGGGGTGGATTGTCCTCGGGCAGGCCCATCGCCTCGGCCAGCCTGGCAGGCGGCACGATGCCGTCCGTGGAGGTAATGGCCGAGCGGATCAGAACATGGCTCGCGCAGTCGCCGGTCTTCTTCCACATCGACTGCTCGATATAGAAGAACCGGTGATCCCAGCCACAGCCCCGCGTCTTCATCTTCACCTTCTCGAAGGCCCGGACCCGGCGGCGGTAGCGCGTGGTGGATCCCGCGACCGTCAGACCCCAGCCCTTGTCCTTCATCACGGCCAGCAGACCGAGCCGCCGCGCCGCCGGAATGCGCCCGAGGTCGTAGAGCGTCAGCGTCCGCCCGTTGTTGAGCTCCATCCAAAGGTCGATGTCCCACGGCCAGCAGATGTGCTCGCTCTCGTGGATGTCCCGGATGCCGAGCGGCGGGTCGTTCCGGTGCCGGAAGTCCTGATAGAGAAGGCGGAGAAAGGGATACATCGGGCAGGCTCCTTCAACCCGGATTCGTGGGCGTGGGTGACGTAGACGTCAACAGTGACCCTGGGTCAGGGGATTGCTCCCGCGTCCCGGAATGCTTACCTGCCTTGCGTCAAGAACGGGACGGAGACATATGCAGTCGTTATTCCAGATCCTCCTGCTGGTGCTGGGCGTCGCGCGATTTTTCATCATCGTGCACTTCATCATGAGCTGGCTCATCAACTTCCAGGTGCTCAACATCAGGCAGCCTCTGGTCTCGCAGATCTGGTATGGTCTGAACCGTCTGCTGGAACCGATCTACGGGCCTATCCGGCGGATCCTGCCCGATCTCGGCGGGATCGACCTGTCGCCGCTGCTGGCGCTTCTGGCGATCTACGCGCTCGAGATCGTCATCCGGAACAACATGTACGCCTTCATGTGACGTGAAGCGCCGCCGGCAGGACCGGCGGCGCTCTTGGTCAGGCCGTCGGCGCGCCGCCGGTGACGCCGAGGATCTCGCCGATGGTGTAGCTTGCCTCGTCGCTGGCGAGGTAGACGAAGGCGCCGGCAAGTTCGGACGGCTGGCCCGGCCGGCCGATGGGTGCGCCCGCGCCGTGCTGCGTGACCGCCTCCTGCGTCTGCCCGCCCGATGGCTGAAGCGCCGTCCAGATCGGCCCCGGCGCGACGCCGTTCACGCGAATGCCCTTCTCGATGGCCTGCTTGGCGAGGCCGATCGTGAATCCGCGCATCGCGTACTTCGTCGTTGCATAGTCGAGCAGCTGCGGCGCCGGATCGTACCCCTGGATCGAGGTGACGGGAATGATCGACGAGCCCGGCGGCATGATCGCCATCGCCTCCTGGCACATCCAGAACATCGCGTAGACGTTCGTCTTCATCGTCTGATCGAACTGCTCGGACGAGATGCTGGCGATGTCGGGTTGCGTCACCTGCTTGCCGGCGTTCACGACCATGATGTCGAGCCCGCCCATCTTTTCTGCCGCGTCCTTCACCAGCTGCCGGGCGAAGGCCTCGTCCATCAGGTCGCCGGGCATCCGGTGCAGCGTGTTGCCGTCCGCCTCGAAGATCTCGGCGAGGGACTCCGCGTCGGGCTCTTCCTCGGGAAGGTAGTTGATGACGACCTCGGCCCCCTCGCGGGCATAGGCGATGGCAACCGCCCGGCCGATACCGGAGTCGCCGCCGGTGATGAGCGCCTTGCGCCCTTCGAGCCGTCCGTGTCCGACCCAGCTTTCGGCCCCGTCGGCCGGGACGGGCTTCATCTTCGCGTCGAGCCCGGGCGGGTCCTGAGGCTGTTTCTCGAACGGGGGTTGCGGATGCAGGGTGCGGGGGTCGCGGAGCGTCATTTCGGTCAATCCTTGCTGTTCAAGACGGCAACGACGAGTGTGGCAGAAGGTTTCAGCCGCCCGCTCTTGCCGCCGCACCCGCGCTGTGGGAGTCTGTTGAGTAACGAGCAGATAACTTGATGCTGGCAGGCTGCCCCCATGCGCGCTGAACCCCTTCTTCGCGAGGTTTTCGGATTCGACTCCTTCCGTCCCGGCCAGGCCGAGATCGTGGAGGCTGTTGCCCAAGGGGAAAACACGCTCGCCATCATGCCGACCGGCGGCGGCAAGTCGCTGTGCTTCCAGCTTCCCGCACTGATGCGCGACGGTGTGACAGTGGTGATCTCGCCGCTGATCGCCCTGATGCGCGACCAGGTGCGCGGCCTGAAGGAAGCGGGTGTGGAAGCCGGCGCGCTGACCTCCGGCAACACCGAGGAAGAGACGGCCGAGGTCTGGAGCGCGATCGAGGACGGGCGTCTGCGCCTGCTCTACATGGCACCCGAACGGCTCGCCTCTGGCGGGGCGCAGGCGATGCTGCGCCGGATCGGCGTCAGCCTGATCGCCGTGGACGAGGCGCATTGCGTCAGCCAGTGGGGGCATGATTTCCGGCCCGACTACCTCCGCATCGGAGAGCTGCGCCGCGACCTCGGCGTGCCGCTCGCCGCCTTCACCGCGACCGCCGATGCCGAGACCCGGGAAGAGATCGTCGCGAAGCTGTTCGACGGCGAGCGCCCGCGCGAGTTCCTGCGCGGTTTCGACCGCCCGAACATTCACCTCGCCTTCGCCGTGAAGGACCAGCCCCGCCGCCAGATCCTCGCCTTCGCCGAAGGCCGCAGGGGGCAATCCGGCATCGTCTATTGCGGCACCCGCGCCAAGACGGAGACGCTGGCCCAGGCGCTGCGCGAGCAGGGCCATTCGGCGTGCCACTACCACGGAGGGATGGACCCCGACGACCGCCGCGCGGTCGAGGGCCGCTTCGCCCGCGAGGACGGGCTGATCGTCGTTGCCACGATTGCCTTCGGCATGGGCATCGACAAGCCCGACATCCGGTGGGTCGCTCACGCCGACCTGCCCAAGAGCATCGAGTCCTACTACCAGGAGATCGGCCGCGCCGGTCGCGACGGCGCCGCCGCCGAAACGCTCACCCTGTTCGGCCCCGACGACATCCGCTTCCGCCGCAGCCAGATCGACGAGGGCCTCGCCCCGCCGGAGCGCAAGGCGGCGGACCACGGCCGACTGAATGCGCTGCTCGGCCTCGCCGAGGCGCTCGAGTGTCGGCGCAAATCGCTGCTGTCCTACTTCGGCGAGGAGGTGGAGACCTGCGGCGGCTGCGACCTCTGTGACAAGCCGCCGGAGCTTTTCGACGCCACGACCCCGGTGCGCATGGCGCTTTCCGCCGCGCTGCGGACGGGCGAGAGCTTCGGCGCCGGACATCTTATCGACATCGTGATGGGCAACGAGACCGAGAAGGTGCGCCAACGCGGCCACGAACAGCTGCCGACCTTCGGCGTCGGCAAGGACCTGTCCAAGGGCGAGTGGCAGGCCGTGTTCCGGCAGATGATGGGCCGCGACCTGATGCGCCCCGATCCGGAACGTCACGGCGCGCTCCGCATGACCGGTCGCGCCCGCCCCATCCTGAAGGGCGAGGAAAGCGTGACGCTTCGCCGCGACACGATCCGCGTCGCGAAGTCCGACCGGCCCGTCGTCCGCACGCTGGTCTCGGAAGAGGACGCGCCGCTGCTCTCCGCGCTGAAGGCCAAGCGACGCGCGCTGGCCGAGGCGCAGGGCGTGCCGGCCTACATCATCTTCAACGACCGCACCCTGATCGAAATGGCCGAGACCCGGCCCAAGACCCTCGACGACATGGCGCAAATCGGCGGTGTCGGGGCCAAGAAGCTCGACAGTTACGGGCGCGATTTCCTCGAAGTCGTCGCCGGCGAGGCGGAGAAGCTGCACCCCTCGCGCATGAAGCTCGCCGGGCGGAACGAGGGGATGATCTACGACCGCCTGATGCAGGTGCAGGCCGATCTCGCCCGCGGCGAGGACGGTACGGAAAAGCCGCTCTCCTGTTCCGCGACGATGCTGGCGAAGATCGCGCGGATGAAGCCGAGCGACGAGGCCGGAATCGCCCGATTGCTCGGCGACCGACATGCCGAACGCTTCGCCCGCGCCTTCCTCGACGTGCTGGGGGAGACGGCCTGAGCGGAGGGCGATGGACCTCCCCCCGCCGCCGTGCGATCACCCGCCCATGCTGGTCACCATCTCTCCCGCCAAGTCGCTCGCCGAGGGGCCGTTCCCCGGCGAGATCACCCGCCCCGTCTTCGAGGACGAGGCGCTGCGCCTCGCCAAGACCGCCCGCAACATGCCGTTGCGGGACCTCAAGGCGCTCATGGACCTGTCCGACGACCTCGCCCGGCTGAACCGCGACCGCTTCCGCGATTATCGCGATGACCCGGCGGACGAGGACCTCGCCCCCGCTGCCTTCCTGTTCGACGGCGATACCTATCGCGGGCTCGAGGCGAAGACGCTGGAGCCCGACGCGCTGTCATACGCACAGGATCACCTGCGCATCCTCTCGGGCCTTTATGGCGTGCTGCGCCCGCTCGACGGGATTCAGCCCTACCGGCTGGAGATGGGCGTGAAGCTGAAGACCCGCCGGGGCACCTCGCTCTACCAGTTCTGGCGCGACGAGGTGGCGAAGGCGCTCAATGCGCAGGCGGAGGAAGTCGGCACCGAAGTGCTGCTCAACTGCGCCAGCAAGGAGTATTTCACCGCCGCCGACCGTCCCGCGCTGAAGCTGAAGGTCATCACGCCGTCCTTCCTGGAAGAGCGGAACGGCAAGCGCACGATGGTCAGCTTTTTCGCCAAGCAGGCGCGCGGTGCGCTGGCGCGGTTCGTGATGGAAAACCGGGTGACGGATCCTGCCGACCTCTCCGGGTTCGAGACGGGGGGCTACCAGTTCGACCCGGAGGCGAGCACCGACGACGCCCCGGTCTTTAGCCGCCCCTACCCGGACGCCTGAGCGACACCGCGATCCCGCCGAGCACCAGCAGCGTCGCCAAGGCGAAGCGCAGTGTCACGCCTTCGGCGAGGATCAGCGCCCCGCCCGCCGCCGCGATGATCGGTACGGACAGTTGCGCGACCGCCGCCGTCGTCGCCGCGAGGCGTGGAAGTACCACGTACCAGAGCGCATAGCCGAGGCCCGAGGCAATCGCGCCTGACGCGACCGCGCAGGCGATCCCCGTCGCATCCGGCAACGTGCTCCCGACCAGCAGCCAACCCGCCAATCCCACCGGGGCGGCGAGTGCGAAGTTCACCGCCGTTCCCGCGAGCGCGTCCGCCTCTTTCCGCCCGCTCAAGGAGTAGAGCCCCCAGCCGACGCCCGCGCCGGCCATCAGGGCCGCGAAGCCGGGGCCCACCTGCATCGCCGCGCCGGGCCACAGCAGGACGACAAGACCGGTCAGCGCGATCCCCGCCCCGGCCCATCGTGTAGCCGGCACCGCCTCCCGCGACAGCAGCGCGGCGGCGAACATCGTCAGTTGCACACAGCCGAACAGGATCAGCGCGCCCAGCCCGGTATCGAGCCCGCGATAGGCGAGCGAAAACCCGAAGATGTAGACCAGCAGCCACGCGACGGACGCGGCACGCCCGGGTCGTCGCACCGCCGACCCCATCCGCCCACGCGCCAGCAGCGCCAACAGCAGCGCGCCCGACAGCAGCCGCACCGCGCCGAATGCCACCGGGTCCGTCCCGCCCGCGACTGCGACGCGATTCAGGACCGAGTTCGCCGCGAAGGCCGTCATCACCAGCGCGACGAGCGCGAACAGCTTCATTCCACGAGCAAGGTATCGTCGTAGGCGACCAGTTCGACCACGTTGCCTTCCGGATCCTCGGTGAAGATGCCACGCCAGCCGACCCAGTCGAAATGCTCGACACGGTAGGGCTGGCCGGTCTCCTCGTACCAGCGCATCACGGCCTCCTGCTCGGCGAACGGCAGGCTCAGCGCGATGTGGTGCAGCGACGATTGCGCCCCGGTGACCGGCCCGCCGGCAGCGTCCTCCTGCAGCGCCCGGTCGAACAGGGCGAGCACCGTCGTGTGACCGCCGAACCCTCCGGCGATCCGGAAGAAGGTGATCGGCGCGTCCTCTCCGCCCCGGAGCAACGTCAGCCCGATCCGGTCGCGGTAGAAGCGCACCATCGCGCCCATGTCCGCGACACGGATGGCCACTTCGCCGAGGGCGCGGACCGTGAAAGGTGGTTTGGACATGACGACTGCTCCGGAAAGTCAGGAAACCCGCACCCTATCTGCACGGGGGAATCGTTGCCAGCAAGCCGCGCCGCGTGGCACCTTGCGGGCATTATGATTTAGGAGTTTGGCCGATGACCCGTCTTTTTCTGACGCTGGTATTCGCTCTCGTTGCATCTGTCGCAGCTGCGCAGGACCCGATCCCGGACCGACGCGTCGCCATCTCCCGCAACCTCGATTTCTACGGCGCCGACCTCGCCACGATCTTCGATACGACACTCGACGCCTGTCAGGCCGCGTGTTTCGCCGACAATTCCTGCGTCGCCTTCACCTACAACCAGCGTAATGGCTCCTGCTTCCCGAAGAGCGGGGTCTCCGACGTGACCGCTTACGACGGCGCGGTGTCGGGCCGTCTGCTGCGCACCGATCCGCAGGTCTTTTCGACGATGGAGGCGCGGATCGAGTCCGCCTCGTTCCTGTCGCCCCGCGATTTTAACGCCGCGCGTGACCTCGGCCAGACGATCGGCCGGCTGCACAGCTCCGATGAGAATACCGCGCAGGAACTGCTCGCGACCGTGGAGACGAGCCGCCGCAACGACGACCTCTACACCGCGCTGCTATATACCGGCGCGGCGCTTGCGCTGACCGACCGCGCCGACCTCTGGGTCGACTACTCGATTCTCGCCCGCAGCGCGTCCGTCTCCGACACGTCCGAGCGCAACCGCATCCGCGACCGCGCGGTGCCCGCCGCGATCAACGGCTACCTTCGCGCCTCTGGTGCAGCGCAGCAGGCCACCGCCCTCGTCGCCCTTGCCGAGGCGCTCGAGGATGACGACCGGGGCCGTCTGATGATCGACGCGCTTCGCGCCGCGCAGGAGGCCGACTTCCGCCGCGACACCGAAACGCTGCTCGAGGATGCGATCGGCAAGTACGGCTTCAGGGTCACCGACACAGACGTCGAAAGCGACAGCGCCGAGCCCCGCCTCTGCGCGATCTTCAACGAACCGCTGGTCCCCGCCGGGGTCGACTACGCGCCCTACGTCCAGTTGCCGGACGAGAGCCTGACGGTTCAGGCCAGCGGCGAGCAGCTTTGCGTCGACGGTGTCGTGCACGGCTCCCGCTACCGGATCGTCCTGCGCGAGGGGCTCCCGGCGGAAAGCGGAGAGACGCTGATCCGCCCGATCGAGCTGACGATGTATGTCCGCGACCGCGCTCCGCAGGTCCGCTTCGCGGGCCGTGGCTATGTCCTGCCCCGTACCGGCGAGGCCGCGCTCCCGGTGGAAAGCGTGAACGTCGAAACGGTCGACCTGACGCTGTCGACCGTCACCGACCGCAACATCGTGCGCGCGATGCAGGAGGATCTCTTCGCCCGTCCGCTCTACGCCTACGATCAGGATTACTTCGAGACCTATATCGGCAACGAGGTCTGGACCGGCGAGGCCGACGTCCAGATGGAGCTCAACGCCGACATGACCACGCGGATCCCGCTGGCCGAGGCGATCGCCGACCAGCCGCCGGGCGTCTACGTGCTGCGCGCCAGCGTGCCGGGTCAGGACCCGTACGACGATCCGCCCGCAACCCAGTGGTTCGTGCTCTCAGACCTCGGCATCGCGACGATGATGGGGATCGACGGACTGACGGTCGTGGTGCGCTCGCTCGCCGACGCCTCCGCAACGGAAGGGGCGACGATCACGCTGATCTCCAACGCCAACGAAGTGCTTGAGACGGCGACCACCGATGCCACCGGCGTCGCGACCTTCGCCCCCGGCCTGACGCGGGGCACGGGCGCAGCCGCGCCCGCGCTGGTGACGGTGGAGCAGGGCGACGACATGGCCTTCCTGTCGCTGACCGGGCCGGCGTTCGACCTGTCCGACCGTGGCGTCGAGGGGCGGGAGCCGGCGCCGCCGGTCGACGTGTTCCTCGCCACCGATCGCGGCGCCTACCGCGCGGGGGAGACGATCCACGTCACTGCACTGATGCGCGACCAGACCGCGCTGGCGGAGGTGGGCCTGCCTCTCACCGCGATCCTGACCCGGCCCGACGGCGTCGAATATTCCCGCCACTACTCGGAAACGGACGCCGCCGGCGGCCATGTCTTCGCGCTGCCCGTCGCCGGCAACGCACCCCGCGGCGTGTGGGAGGTCGGGCTCTACCTCGATGTCGACGAGGCGCCGCTTGCCTCCGACACAGTGCTGGTCGAGGACTTCCTGCCCGAACGGATCGACGTCGCGCTCGACCTGCCCGAAACGGTCTCGCAGACCGATACGCCGCCGCTGAAGGTGCAGGCCGACTACCTGTTCGGTGCCCCTGCCGCTGGCCTCGACATCGTGGGCGACGTCATCATCCGCGCCGCCTCCTCCGTATCCGAATGGCCGGGCTATAGCTTCGGCCGTTACGACGAACCGCTCAGCCCGCGCGCCGTCTCGCTCGGCTCCGACTGGCAGACGGCGGAAGACGGCTCCGCCCTTGTCGATGTGAAGATCCCCGAGATCGAAAGCGGCGGCCGCCCGATGGAGTTGCTGGTCAACGCGTCCGTCAACGAACTGTCCGGTCGCCCGGTGGAGCGTCAGGCCACCGCGCAGGTGCTGCCCGACTCCGCGATGATCGGCATCCGGCCGGAGTTCGACGGAGTCGTCGGCGAAGGCACCTCTGCCGCCTTCTCTCTCATCGGCCTCGCCAGCGACCTGTCGGCACAGCCGATGGACGTCTCCTGGACCGTCAACCGCGTGACCACGACTTACCAATGGTATCGCGTGAACGGCCGCTGGAACTGGGAGCCGGTCACCCGGCGCGAGGAAGTCGCCTCCGACACCGCCACCCTCGGCGAGGACTCGGTCGAAGTCTCCGTTCCCGTCGACTGGGGGCGCTACGAGATCGTCGTCGAACGGACCGACGGCGCCTACCTTGCCTCTTCGCAGAGCTTCTATGCCGGCTGGTATGCCCCGGCGGACACCGGCGACACGCCCGACATGCTGGAAGCCTCGCTCGACGCCGAAAGCTACCTGCCGGGCGAGACGGCCGAGTTCCGCATCGTCCCGCGCTATGCGGGCACCGCGCTGGTCACCGTCATGTCCAACCGCGTGATCCGCATGGAAGCGGTCGACGTGACGGAGGGCGAGAATATCATCCCGCTCGAGGTCACGGAGGAGTGGGGCGCGGGCGCCTATGTCACCGCCAGCGTTATCCGTCCGATGGACGTCTCTGAAAGCCGCAATCCGGCCCGCGCGCTCGGCCTGTCCTACGCGCAGGTCGATCCCGGCGACAAGGCGCTCTCCGTCTCCATCGAGGCCCCCGAAAGCGCGACCCCACGCGACACGATGGAGGTCGGCGTGCAGGTCGACGGCATCGCCGAAGGGGAACAGGCTTACGTGACGCTCGCCGCCGTTGATGTCGGCATCCTCAACATCACCGGTTTCGAGAGCCCCGATCCGCAAGGCCACTACTTCGGTCAGCGAAAGCTCGGCATCGAGATGCGCGACATCTACGGCCGCCTGCTCGACGGGATGACCGGCGCGATGGGGCAGGTCCGCTCCGGCGGCGATGCCGGTGGCGTCGGCGCCATGCAGTCTCCGCCTCCGACGGAGGAACTGGTCGCCTACTTCACCGGCCCGGTTGAGGTCGGCCCGGACGGCCGCGCGGAGGCCAGCTTCGAGATCCCGGCCTTCAACGGCACCGTTCGATTGATGGCGATCGCGTGGTCCGGAACGGGCGTCGGACAGGCGGACGCCGACGTGCTGATCCGCGATCCGGTCGTGGTCAACGTCACCGTCCCCCGCTTCCTCGCCCCCGGCGACCGGAGCCGGATGCTGATCGAGGTGACTCATGCCTATGGGCCCACTGGCCCGGTCGAACTTGACGTGACCTCTGCGGGGCTGAACCTTGTCGCCCCTGACGGGTTCCTCGACGGCTCCGTGCAGGATCAGACCGGCTTCGTCCGCTCCGTCCCGATCGTCGCGGAGGGGGCCGGCGTGCATGACATCACCCTCACCGTCACCGGCCCAGACGGTGATGAACTGGTGAAGACGGTGACGATCCCGGTGCAGGTCAACGATCCGGAGGTCTCCCGCACCCATCGCTTCACACTCGCGGCGGGCGAGAGCTTCACCTTCGACGACCAGGTCTTCGCGGGCTTCGTTCCCGCCTCGTCGAGCGCCACGCTCTCCGTCGGGCCGCTGGCGCGGTTCGATGCGCCCGGCCTGCTCGCCATGCTGGACCGCTATCCCTACGGCTGCACCGAGCAGATCACGTCGCAGGCGCTGCCGCTGCTCTACTTCGATCAGGTCGCCACTGCGATGGGGCTGGAACAGGCGGGCGAAGTCGGTGAGCGGATCGACGACGCCATCACTGCCGTCCTCGCCAACCAGTCACGGAACGGGGCGTTCGGCCTCTGGGGGCCCTATTCCGGCGACCTCTGGCTCGATGCCTATGTCACGGACTTCCTGAGCCGGGCGAAAGCGCGCGGCCACGATGTGCCGGACGTCGCCTTCGAGATGGCGATCGACAACCTGCGCAACCGGGTGAACTACTATCCCGATTTCGACAGCGGCGGTCATGACCTTGCCTATGCGCTGATGGTGCTCGCCCGGGAGGGCGCGGCGGCCATCGGCGACCTGCGCTACTACGCCGACGAGAAGGCGGAGGATTTCACCGCCCCGCTCGCCGCCGCGCAGCTGGGCGCCGCCCTCGCGCAATACGGCGAACAGCGACGCGCCGACGCGATGTTCTCCCGCGCTGCGTCGCTTCTGAACGAGCGTCTGAAATCGGACACCGAGGCCTCCGTCTGGCGGGCCGACTATGGCACCGACACGCGTGACGCGGCGGCCGTGCTCGCCCTCGCCGTCGAGGCCGGGTCGGGGGCCGTCGACCGCGAGCGCCTGTCCGAGGTGATCGCCCGCCCCGGCCGTCCCTCCACGCAGGAGGCGACGTGGACCCTGCTCGCCGCCAACGCGCTGATCGACGACCTGCGCGAGACCGGCGTGACGGTCGACGGCGCCGCGCCTGCAGGACCGATCGTCCACATGCGCGAGGACGCGGTGAACTCTGCCCCCGTCGTGTTCTCCAACGAGAGCGACACGGACACCGAGCTGACCCTGACCACCTTCGGCGTGCCGGAACTGGCGGAGCCGGCGGGCGGCAACGGCTACCAGATCCAGCGCGAGTACTTCACGATGGAAGGTGAGGCCGTCGATCCGACCGGCATCACCACCGGCACGAGGCTCGTCACCGTTCTGACCGTCCGGCCCTTCGGGCGGCAGGAGGCGCGGCTGATGGTGAATGACCCGCTGCCGGCGGGCTTCGAGATCGACAACCCGAACCTGTTGCGGGGCGGTGATATCTCCGCGCTCGACTGGCTCGACCCGGTGCAGGGCGAGAATGCGGAGTTCCGGCAGGACCGCTTCCTTGCCGCCGTCGACTGGCGCGACGACGAGGTGTTCCGCCTCGCCTACATCGTCCGCGCCGTATCGCCGGGCGAGTATCATCACCCCGCCGCCAGCGTCGAGGATATGTATCGCCCGCAGATGCGTGCCAACACGGACACGGGCCGGGTGACGATCGTCGAATGAGCCGGCGCTGGGCATGGGTGCTGTTTGTCGCCGCAGTGGCGATGGGCGCGCTCGCCCACGGGCGGGATCGCTTCGATGACTGGGTCGACGCGACGGTCCTGCCGCCGCTGACGGTCGAGACCTCGGTCGAGGTTCTGGACCGGAACGGCGAACTGCTGCGTCCCTTCCTCGTCGCGGACGGGCGCTGGCGGCTCGCTGTTGGGTTCGACGGGGTGGACCGCGATTACATCGACATGCTGATCCGCTACGAGGACAAGCGCTTCTGGGATCACCACGGCATCGACCCGGTCGCGATGACCCGCGCCGTCTACCAGGCGGTGCGCTACGGGCGGGTGATCTCCGGCGGCTCGACCCTGACGATGCAGGTCGCGCGGATCATCGAGGACGGGACCACCGGACAGATGTCCGGAAAGCTGCGGCAGATGCGCGTCGCGCTCGCGCTCGAGCGCCGGCTGTCGAAGGAGGAGATCCTGACGATCTACCTCAACCGTGCGCCGTTCGGGGGGAACCTCGAAGGCGTGCGGGCCGCGACCTTCGCCTACTTCCGCAAACCGCCGAACCGGCTAACCCCGGCGCAGGCCGCGCTGCTGGTCGCCCTGCCGCAATCGCCCGAGGCCCGCAGGCCCGACCGTGACCCGGCGGCGGCACGCGCGTCGCGGGACCGGGTGCTGGCCCGTATGGCGCGGGACGGCATCCTCGATCCGGCAGAGGCGGAGGCCGCGATCACCGAGGCCGCGCCGCGGGGACGTCACGATTTCCCGGCGCTCGCCGCGCACCTTGCCGAACGAATGACCGAAACCGATCCGGTGGCCGGTATCCACCAGACGACGCTGAACGCCGGCCTTCAGGCCGAGCTCGAGGATCTCGCTGCCGGCGCAGTGCGCGACGCGGGGGACCGGATGCAGGTGGCGATCCTCGTCGCCGACCACACGACGGGAGAGGTGCTCGCCTCCGTCGGCTCCGCCGCTTACACCGCCGACGCGCGGCAGGGCTTCGTCGACATGACGCAGGCGCTTCGGTCTCCCGGATCCACGCTGAAGCCGCTGGTCTACGGGCTCGCCTTCGACCGGGGGCTGGTCCATCCCGAAACGCTGATCGCCGACCGGCCCGTCGGCTTCGACGGCTATGCCCCGCAGAATTTCGATGGCATGTTCCGGGGGGAACTGCCCGTCCGCCGCGCGCTGCAACTGTCGCTGAACGTGCCGGTGGTGAGCCTGCTCGACGCGCTCGGCCCGCAGCATTTGCTGACCGGCCTGCGCCGCGCCGGGGCGGAGCCCGCGTTGCCCGGCGGTCGTCCTGGCCTTGCCGTCGCGCTCGGCGGGATCGGCGTGACGCTCGAGGACCTGACACGGCTCTATGCCGCCTTCGCCAACGATGGTGTCGCCGTCGACCTGCGCACCCGCCCCGACCCGACCGAGGGCTTCGTGCCGCATCACCTGATGAACCGCGCCGCCGCGTGGGAGCTTGGCGATATCCTCCGCGACACGCCGCGCCCCGCCGGCGTGATGGGCGAGGGGATCGCCTACAAGACCGGCACGTCCTACGGATACCGGGATGCCTGGGCGATGGGCTATGACGGGCGGCATGTGATCGGCGTGTGGATGGGCCGCGCCGACGGCACACCGGTGCCGGGCATCTTCGGGGCGGGCCTCGCCGCGCCGGTGCTTTTCTCCGCTTTCGACCGGCTGAAGCCGGAGGCGGACTCGCTGCCGCCCCCGCCACCCGAGACGCTGCTGGTGAGCAATGCCTCCCTGCCGCAGGCGCTTCAGCGGTTCCGCCCGCGCGGCGAGCTGGTCGCGGACGGCCCGCGCATCGCGTTCCCGCCACAGGGCGCCGTGGTCGAAGGAGACCTGCTGGTGGTGAAGGTCCGCGACGGGGCCGCGCCTTTCACGTGGCTCGCCAACGGCGCGCCGGTGGGGCAGGGGCACCGCCGCGAAATCCAGATCGACGGGCTCGGACCCGGCTTTTCCGATCTTACCGTCATCGACGCCGAGGGGCGGGCGGCGCGCGTGTCGGTCGAAATGCGCTGAGGGTCAGACGCTCTCGATCGCCAGCGCGATGCCCTGACCGCCGCCGATGCACATGGTGACGATCGCGCGGCCGCCACCGATGCGCTTCAGCTCGTAGAGCGCCTTCACCGTCAGGATCGCCCCCGTCGCCCCGACCGGATGGCCAAGCGCGATGGCGCCGCCGTTCGGGTTCACCCGGTCCGGGTCGATGCCGAGCTCGCGACTCACCGCGACGGCCTGCGCCGCGAACGCCTCGTTCGACTCGATGACGGCGAAGTCGCCGATAGACAGGCCCGTCCGCTCCAGGAGCTTCCGCACGGCAGGGACCGGGCCGATGCCCATCACTTCGGGCCGGACCCCGGAGACGGCGTAGCCGAGCACTCGCGCCAGCGGCGTGCCAGCGTCCGCGTCCGCCCGCGCCAGGATCAGCGCCGCCGCGCCGTCGTTGATACCGCTGGCGTTGCCTGCGGTGACGCTGCCGTCCTTGCGGAAGGCCGCGCGCAGACCGGCGAGCGCCTCGGCCGTCGTTTCCCTCGGGTGTTCGTCGGTGGCGAAGCTGATCGAGCCCTTCCGGGTCTGCATCTCCACCGGGACGATCTGATCCTTGAAACGGCCTTCGGCGATGGCCCGCGCGGCCCGGGTTTGGCTGTCCAGCGCGAAGGCATCCTGATCCTCGCGGCTGACGCCATGTTCGTCCGCAACGTTCTCCGCCGTCACGCCCATGTGGCCGGTGCCGAACGGGCAGTTGAGCGCGCCGAGCATCATGTCGAGCGAGGCGACATCCCCCATCTTCGCGCCCCACCGCTGCTGGGGGACGATGAAAGGCGCGCGGCTCATCGACTCCGCGCCACCTGCAAGCGCGACGTCCGCGTCGCCGAGCATCAGCGACTGTACCGCGCTGACGATCGCCTGCGCACCCGAACCGCACAGTCGGTTCACGTTCATCGCCGGAACCGTCTCGGGAACCCCGGCCTCCATCGCGGCGACGCGGGACAGGTACATATCCCGCGGCTCCGTGTTGATGACGTGCCCGAACACGACGGTGCCGACCCGGTCGGGCGCGATGCCCGCCCGCTCGATCGCGGCCGAGGCGACCGTCGCGCCGAGCGTGATCGGCGGCACGGCGGCGAGGGATCCGCCGAAGGTGCCGATGGCAGTGCGCGCGGCGGACAGAATCACGATGTCGGACATGGACGGCTTCCCCTCATTCTTTGTTCGGAGAGCTTAACCGGCTGCAATCGCGCGGTCATTCGGGACGGCGCGTCACGAACCTGCGGCGCAAAGGCCGCAGTTGCGATGCAAAACTCACACACCTCATGGGGCGACGTTGACCACGGCGTCAGGAGCGACTTCGCTCGACTCCGGGCACTGTGGGGGCTGCCCTTGTATGAATAGATTGCTTTGCGAGGCATTGAGGTTCGTGCGCGTGGTCGCGGTGTCTTACGCGATCGGTTCGACCCTGCCGATAATGATACTGCTCGTCATGGAGGCCATCGGTTGATCTGGCCGGTCGTCCTGTTCCTTGCCCTTCAGGCTTTCGTGTTCCTCGTGTGGGCGGCGCTCGCGTTCCAGACGCTGTTCCGGTTGAGGGCGCGGGCCGTCGACCGGACCGGGCGGCAGTTCCCCGGCCCCGTGACCTTCATCAACACGACGAGCGAATGGATGCGCGACCCGGCCGAGGCGCGGCAGCGGCGTATCCTGCTCGCGGCCACGCTGCTGATGATCTCGCTGACGCTGAT
Organism: Pelagovum pacificum; assembly: GCF_016134045.1. Lineage (NCBI taxonomy): Bacteria > Pseudomonadati > Pseudomonadota > Alphaproteobacteria > Rhodobacterales > Paracoccaceae > Pelagovum > Pelagovum pacificum. Next base: position 3,985,506 of record NZ_CP065915.1, read on the forward strand.
CTCCGCCTACCGTTGAGCCTTTTCCTTTGCCGGCCCACGGCCTAGGTCGTTTGCGGTCAAAAGGGACGGGCATGCTTCTTACAATCGCGGACGTTCACAAATCCTTCCCCGGCGCGGATGAGCCCGTGCCGGTGCTGCGCGGTGTGTCGCTGACGTTGGACGCCGGCGGCACGCTCGCGCTGACCGGCGAATCCGGCAGCGGCAAGAGCACGCTGCTTCATATCGCCGGAGGACTGGACCGCGCCGACAGCGGCAAGGTCCTGCTTCTTGGCGAGGATGTCGCGCAGATGGACGAGCGCGGCCGCGCCCGCGTGCGGCGCGGGACGGTTGGCGTGGTGTTCCAGCAGTTCAACCTGATCCCGTCGCTCGACGTTGCCGCCAACATCGCCTTCCAGGCGCGGATCGCGGGGCGGCATGACGAAGGCTGGTGCAGGACACTGGCCGAAAGGATGGGGCTTTCCGGACATCTGTCGCGCTACCCGGAGGAACTTTCCGGCGGGCAACAGCAGAGGGTCGCGATCGCCCGCACGCTCGCCGCGAAGCCGAAGCTGGTGCTGGCGGACGAGCCGACCGGCAACCTCGACGAGACGACGGCGGAGCAGGTCCTGTCCCTGATGCTCGACCTCGTGACCGAGACGGGAGCGGGGCTGTTGATGGTCACCCACTCCGACCGCCTCGCCAGCCGAATGGAGCGTCGCCTGCACCTCGCGCTTGGGGCGGTGACGTGAACCGTGCGGCACTCGCCGCGCTGCTGAGCCACTGGCGGCGCAATCCGTTGCAGCTGTTCACCCTGATCGCCGGCCTGTCGCTGGCCACCGCGCTCTGGTCCGGGGTTCAGGCCGTGAACGCCGAGGCGCGCGCCAGCTACGACGCCGCTGCCGCGACGCTTGGCGAGGGGCAGTATGCGCAACTCCTGCCGCCGGAAGGCGAAGAGGTCGGGATGGACCAATATGCCGCGCTGCGACGCGCCGGCTGGCGTGTCAGCCCGGTGATCGAGGCACGGGTTAACGGCGTGCGCATCGTCGGGCTCGACCCGCTGACCGCTCCGGGCGGGCTGGGGCCGGTGGACCTGTCCGCTTCGCCCGATGTCGGGACCTTCCTCGGTGGTGACGGACAGCTGTTCGGCACGGCGGAGGCGCTCGACGCGCTGGGCGAGGTCGCACCGGAAAAGGTGCTGGCCGACGATGTCGCGCCGATGACCGTTATCACCGACCTGTCCGTTGCCGAACGGCTGACCGGGAACGGGCCAGCGCGCCTCTTGGTGTCGCCCGAGCAGCCGCTTGGCCGTCCGGCGCTGGAGGACATCGCGCCCGGCCTGTCGCTGCGGCCGGCGCAGGGCGGGTCGGATGTCGGACGGTTGACCGATTCCTTCCATTTGAACCTGACGGCCTTCGGCCTGCTCAGCTTCGCCGTCGGACTGTTCATCGTGCACGGCGCGATCGGCCTCGCGTTCGAGCAGCGGCGGCCGATGGTGCGCACGCTCCGTGCGCTGGGGGTGCCGCTCGACCGGCTGGTCTGGCTGATGGGGGCGGAGCTGATCCTGATCGCGCTCGCCTCCGGGATCGTGGGCGTCGTGCTCGGCTACGTGATCGCGGCGGCGTTGCTGCCCGACGTGGCCGCAACCCTACGGGGGCTCTACGGCGCGTCGGTCGGCGGCACGCTGGAGCTTCGCCCGGTCTGGTGGCTCTCGGGCCTCGCCATCGCGGTGCTCGGCACGATGGCGGCGGCGGCGAGTTCACTGGCGCGGATCGCGCGGATGCCGCTGCTCGCCTCCGCCCGGCCGAGGGCGTGGGCAATGGGCGCCACGAAGGGACGGCTCGTGCAGGGCGGCGCGGCGGGGCTGTTGCTGGCGGCGTCGGTCGTGCTGCTGTTCATCAACGGGATGGTCGCCGCCTTCGCCGCGCTCGGCGCGTTGCTGATCGGGGCGGCGCTGCTGCTGCCGCTGCTGCTCGACACCGTGTTGCGGCTCGCGCAGCGCCCGGCCCGCCGCCCGGTGGCGGAGTGGTTCTGGGCCGACAGTCGCCAGCAGATGCCCGGCCTCTCGCTGGCCCTGATGGCGCTGCTTCTCGCGATGGCGACGAATGTCGGCGTGACGACGATGGTGTCGTCCTTCCGTCTGACCTTCGTCGGCTTCCTGGACCAGCGGCTTGCGTCGCCGCTCTATGTCTACGCGACGGGCGACGAGGAGGCCGAACAGCTGGAGGCGTTCCTCCAGGACCGCGCCGACTCCGTCCTGCCGGTGATCTGGGTCGATGGCGACGTCGCGGGCGTGCCGACCGAGATCTATGGCGTGCGCGAGGATGCGAACTACCCGGACAACTGGCAGTTTCTGGACTCCCGTCCGGATGCATGGGCGCGGACCTTCGCGGGTGAGGCGGTCATCGTGAACGAACAGCTCTACCGCCGAGCGGAGCTGTCGCTCGGCGACGAGATCGACGTCGGGGGAGAGACCCTGCCGGTGGTCGGCTTCGTCGGGGACTACGGCAACCCGGGTGGGCAGGCGATCATCGGCGAAGCCCTGTTTGCCGCGCAGAACCCCGACGCGATCCCTGAGCGCTTCGCAGTGAACACCGCCGATCCAGAGGCCCTGTCCCGGGCGCTGGTCGACGAGCTGGGGTTGCCGCAAGCGCAGATCGTCGATCAGCGGGCGCTCAAGGACTTCTCGCTGTCGATCTTCGAGCGGACCTTCACCGTGACCGGCGCGCTGAACGTGCTGACCTTGGCCGTCGCCGGCTTCGCCATCCTGATGAGCCTGCTGACGCTGGCGGGGATGCGGCTGCCGCAGCTCTCACCGGTCTGGGCGATGGGGCTGACGCGGCGCAGCCTTGGCTGGCTGGAACTGGGGCGTGCGGTGCTGCTCGCGGCGCTGACCGCCGTGGCCGCGCTGCCGCTGGGGCTGGCACTGGCGTGGGTGCTGCTGGCGAAGGTGAACGTCGCGGCCTTCGGGTGGCGGCTGCCGATGTTCCTGTTCCCCGGCGACTACGCGCTGCTCGGCCTGTTCGCGCTGCTCGCGGCGGGGGTGGCCGCGCTGTGGCCCGCGCGGCGGCTGGCGACGGTACCGCCGTCGCAACTGCTCAAGGTGTTCTCCAATGAACGGTAAGATCGCGCTCCTTTGCATGCTGCCGGTCTGCGCGTCGGCGCAGGGGTTCGCCGGGCTCGGCACAGAGGCGGAGGATTTCCTGTCGCCCGAACGCGGCACCGCGTTGACCTTTCCCGAGGACCACGGCCCGCATCCCGGTTACCGGATCGAATGGTGGTACGTCACCGCCAACATGACCGGGCCGGACGGTACGCCCTACGGGCTGCAATGGACGCTGTTCCGCTCCGCACTTTCCCCCGACCGCGAGGACGGATGGGAGGCCTCGCAGCTCTGGATGGGTCACGCCGCCCTGACCACGCCGGACGCGCATTATTCCGAGGAACGCCTGTCGCGCGGCGGGATCGGAACGGCGGGGGTCACGGCTGACCCGTTCGAAGCATGGATCGACGAGTGGCAACTGGCCGGCGAGACTTTCGACGAGATCGGCATGACCGCCTCCGGGACCGATTTCGCCTACGATGTCGACCTCGTCGCGCAGGGGCCGCTCGTGCTGCACGGGGACGCTGGTTACTCCGTCAAGTCGGCGGAGGGGCAGGCGAGCTACTACTACTCGCAACCGGCCTATGCGCTCGAGGGCACGATCACCCTGCCGGACGGCGAGGTCGAGGTGACGGGCGAGGCCTGGCTCGACCGGGAATGGTCGTCTCAACCATTGTCGGAGACCCAGTCGGGCTGGGACTGGTTTTCGCTCTCGTTCGACGATGGCGAACGGCTGATGGGCTTCCGGCTGCGGGACGAGGCGGGCGGGGACTATACCTCCGCGACTTGGATCGGCGCGGACGGCACGCCGGAGGCCTACAGGGACGGTGCGCTTACCACCGAACCGCTGGACGACGCAGAGGTCGAAGGACGCGACATCCCCGTGCGCTGGCACCTGACCCTGCCCGACCGGGGGCTCGACGTGACGGTTGGGGCGATCAACCCGCAAAGCTGGATGCACACGTCCTTTGCCTACTGGGAAGGGCCTGTCACTGTGACCGGCAGCCATGACGGACGCGGATACCTCGAGATGACGGGATACGAATGAGCGACATCGATAGCTTGCCCGGCCTGCTCGCCAGCGGCTGGAGCGTTCTGCAAAAAGGCCGGCAGGTCGCCTTCGCCAACGTCTCGAACGGGCCGGACGTGCGCACCGTCGTGCTGCGCGGCGTACGACCGGAATTGGGAGAGGTGGACGTTCACACCGATATCGGCTCGTCCAAGGTGGCCGCGCTGCGGGCCGATCCGGCCTGCGCCATCCTGTTCTGGGACGAGGCGGCGGCGATACAGGTGCGTCTCTATGCCGAGGCCACGATCCTCGCGGGCGACGCGGTGCGCGACGCGTGGGATAAGGTGCCCGACGCCTCGCAGACCGCCTACGGCAAGGTGCCGCCGCCGGGGACGCCGATCGACGGATCGCTCGACTACCGGCTGACGCCGGGGCCGGAGAACTTCGTGATCCTTCTGTGCCGGGCCAGCCGGATCGACCTGGTGCATCTTGGCGAGGATCACCGCCGCGCGGTCTACGAGAGGGCCGACGGTTGGGCCGGTCGGTGGCTGAGCCCATGAGGGCCGACGTCCCGCTGACCCGCGACCTTGTGCTGATCGGCGGCGGGCACACCCATGCCCTGGTCCTGCGGAAATGGGGGATGCAGCCGTTGCCGGGCGTGCGGCTGACATTGATCGACCCGAACCCGGCAGCGGCCTATTCGGGGATGCTGCCGGGCATGGTGGCGGGTCATTACGAGCCGGATGAGCTGCAGATCGACTTGGGCCGGCTGGCGCGGTTCGCCGGGGCGCGGCTGGTGACGGGTGCAGTCGACGGGATCGACCCGGACGCGCGGACAGTGCATGTGCCCGGTCGGCCCGCCATCGCCTATGACATCTGCTCGGTCGATGTCGGCATCACCTCGGGGATGCCTGACCTGCCCGGCTTCGACCGCTTCGCCGTGCCGGCAAAGCCGCTGGCCGCGTTCGCCGACCGCTGGACGGCGTTCCGCGCGGGCACCTCGCAGCCGCGCGTCGCGGTGATCGGCGGTGGCGTCGCCGGGGCGGAGCTGTCAATGGCCATGGCGCACGCGCTGCGCGACCGGGATGCCAGCGTGACGCTGATCGACCGGGGGGAGGCGCTCGACGGGTTCACCGACGACGTGCGGGACAGGCTGATGGCCGCCGTGACCGCGACCGGTGTCACGGTGCGCGAGAACGTGGACGTGTCGGAGGTCGAGGAGGGGGCGCTGCTCACGTCCGAAGGCCGGATCGAGGCCGATCTGATCGTCGGAGCCGCCGGCGCGCGACCGCCTGCCTGGCTTACCCAGACCGGACTGGACCTGCACGACGGTTTCATCGCGGTGGACAGCCGGCTGCGCTCCTCCGTCCCCGAGGTCTTCGCCGCCGGGGACTGCGCCCATCTCAGTCATGCGCCGCGTCCGAAGGCCGGGGTCTTCGCGGTGCGCGAGGCGCCGGTGCTTTACGACAACCTCCGCGCAGCGCTGTCGGGCGGGCGGCTGCGGGTCTACCGGCCGCAGAAGGATTACCTCAAGCTCATCTCGCTCGGCGGGAGATCGGCGGCGGCGGAGAAGCGCGGCCGCCTGTTCGCGGGGCCGTTGATGTGGCGCTGGAAGGACTGGATCGACCGGCGCTTCATGCGGAAGTTCGCGGATCTGCCGTCGATGGCCGAGCCGCCGCCGCTGGTCGCCGCGGACGGCGTGCGAGAGGCGCTCGGGGATGCGCCGATGTGCGGCGGTTGTGGCGCGAAGCTCGGCAAGGGCGCGCTGGGCGATGTTCTGACCGCGCTGCCGCACGGGCGCGACGACGTGGAGACGCGGCCGGGCGATGACGCCGCCGTGCTGCGCTTCGGCGACACGCGGCAAGTGGTGACCGTCGATCACCTGCGTGCCGTCACCGACGACCCGGTGCTGATGACGCGGATCGCGGCGATCCATGCGCTCGGCGACATCTGGGCGATGGGGGCGACGCCGCAGGCCGCCCTGCCGAGCCTGATCCTGCCGCGGATGGCCCCGGCCCTGCAGGTGCGGACGCTGCGCGAGATCATGGAGACCGCGACGGAGGTCTTCTCGTCGGAAGGGGCGGAGATCGTCGGCGGGCACTCCTCGATGGGGTCGGAGATGACCCTCGGCTTCACGCTGACCGGCCTGCTGGAGCGGCCGGCGATCACGCTGGCCGGGGCGCGGCCCGGCGACGCGCTGATCCTGACGAAGCCGATCGGGTCGGGCGTGATCCTCGCCGCCAAGATGAGGGGGCTCGCGAAGGGTCGCTGGGTTGTCGGGACGTTCGAACAGATGACCCGTCCGCAGGGCGACGCCGCGCGGCTGCTGTCCGGGGCGCATGCGATGACGGACGTGACGGGTTTCGGGCTTGCCGGACACCTGCTCGGTATCTGTCAGGCGTCCGGTGTTGCGGCGGAGCTGGACCTCCACGCGATCCCGTTGATGGAGGGCGCGGCGGAGCTGGCGCGGACAGGTGTCCGATCGACGATCTGGGCCGAGAACCGGGCGCTGGTGCCCGCGCTCGGCGCGGGGGACGTCGCGGATCTGCTCTATGATCCGCAGACGTGCGGCGGGCTGCTCGCTGCTGTCGCCGACCCGGATGCTGTGCTGCCGGGTCTGCGCGCTGCGGGCGTGGAGGCGGCTGTCATCGGACGGATCGTCGAGGGCGCGCCGGGGATCCGGCGCTCCGGTCAGTAGCGGGCGAGGACCTTTTCGATCTCGTCCGCCGTGCGGTTCAGGCCGTCAGGGTCGAGGGTCTCGGACTCGATGGTCGCCAGGATCGTCGGCGCGTAGGACTTGCGCGATTTGGCGTAGGCGAGGTCGTAGTGCTGCTCCATCAGCGCACGGGTCAGCGCAGGCTTGTCGCCCTCGGCCAGCAGGGTGAGCCAGCCCTCCACGACGTCCCGTCCCCGATGCTGAACGAGCGGGCGCAGTTTTTCGGTCAGCCGTCCGGCATCGGACAGAATGTCGTCGTAGGCGCGGGTCAGGTAGGCTGTGCGGGCCGCGATCGGGGCGGTGACTTCGATCCTCGGCGCGGCCTTCATGGCGGCCCAGAGGGCAGGCGGCACGAGCAGTTCGCCGACCTTGTTGCTCTCGGCCTCGACGATGACGGGCTTTTCGGGATCGAACGGGTCGAGCACGCCGGCGATCCGGCTCTCGAAGCCTTTCTGAAGTGGCTGGCCGCCCGGCATGCCGCCAAGCAAAGAGCCTCGGTGGTTCGCCAGCCCCTCGAGGTCGAGAACCTGGTGTCCGCGTTCGGTCAGCAGGTGCAGCAGGTCGGTCTTCGCGGTGCCGGTGTAGCCGTCGATCAGCACGATCCGGTGCGGCAGGGCGGGACCATAAAGCGCGTCGTGAACGAGCCGGCGGTAGGTGCGATAGCCGCCATCGACGGAGTCCGCCCGCCAGCCGATCTGATTCAGCATCCACGTGAAGCTGCCCGACCGCTGACCGCCGCGCCAGCAATAGACCAGCGGCCGCCAGCCGCCGTCATGGTGCGCGAGGGGGCCCGCGATGTGGTTGGCGGCGTTGTGGAACACCTTCGCCGCGCCGAGCTTGCGGGCAAGGAACGGGCTCTGCTGGACATAGATCGTCCCGACCTCGGCACGTTCCTCGTTGTCGAGCACGGGCAGATTGATCGCGCCGGGGACGTGATCCTCGGCGAATTCCGCAGGGCTGCGGACGTCGATCACGGTGTCGAACCCGTGGGAGAGGAGGCTGTCGAGCGTGGGAAAGGTCAGGGCCATGACAACGGGTTTATCCCGCCCGGAGGGAGGGCGGAAGGGCCGGTGGCAAGCGCTCTTGCCCGCCCCGCGTCCGCGTGACAGCGTTCGGCCATGGCGGACGAAGATTTTCGAACACCTTCCACCCCCGCGGAAGAGGCGCTGCTCGCGGCGGTGACGGAGAACGGGCGGGCCCTCCTGTCCGAGGCGCTTCCGGATGAGGCGGTGCCGAAGGTGACGGTCCGGGCCGGCTACATCCGCCACCTGCTGATGGCCGAGGACAGTCCGCTGCGCGGGCGGGGCCTGCGCCTGCGCGGAGCGTGGATCAGCGGCATGATCGACCTGCACGGCGTCGATTGCCCGCGCGACATCACGCTGCGCGACTGCGTGCTGGACGAACCTCTCGACCTCGTCAATGCGTCGCTGCGGGGCCTGCACCTGACCAATGTCCGGCTGCGCGGACTGGCGGCGGACAACGCGAAATTCTCCGGCTCGGTCTATCTGCGGGACGGCACCGCGAGCGATCGGGAGATCAGCCTCGCCGGGGCGCGGATCGGCGGGGACCTCCAGCTGTGCGGGGCGGAATTCCGCAGCGAGAGCCAGGACGCGGTATTCGCCCCGTCGCTGCAGGTCGAGGGGTCGATCTACCTTGGCAACTACCCGTTCTCAGAGGGGGTCACGACGCTGGTCGCGCAGGGCACCCTGTTCTTCGCGAGCGCGATTGCCGGGCACGACATCTTTGTCACCAACACCTCGGTTTCGGTGAACGAGGGGATTGTCGGCAGCGTCTTCGGCGCGACGGAAGAGCATGGGCCGGGTATCGCGATCAGTCTCGGGCGGGCGCGGATCGGCGGCATCCTCTATTTCGACGACAACCAGATCGGGCAGGGGATCGTGAACCTCGCCGGGGCCACCTGTGCACGGTTCAAGGACGAGCCGACGGGGCCGGGCGCGAACTACCCGATCCGGCTGGACGGGTTCCGCTATGGCGATTTTTCCCGGCACGCGGAGACGGATGTGCAGCAGCGGCTCGACTGGCTGAAGCGTCGTCCGGAAGAGACTCCCTTTACCGCGCAACCCTACGAGCATCTCGCCAACGTGCTGCGCGGCCTCGGCCACCGGGACGACGCAAACCGCGTACTGATCGAGAAGGAGCGGCTGATGCGCCGCGCCGACCTCGAGTTGATCCGGCGCGAGCGGGGGCATTCGCTGGAATGGGGACTTACGGGGTTCTGGAACGGGTTCCTGCGTATGACGGTCGGCTATGGCTATCACCCGGCGCGGGCGGTGGTCATCGCGCTCTTGCTGATCGCGGGCCTCGGCCTGTTTTTCGAGAAGACCTGGGATGCCGGTGACATGGCGCCGAACCTCGCGCCCATCCTCGTGTCCGCCAACTGGGTCGCCGCGACCGAGAGCCATCCCGAGAACCCGGCCGCCTACTGGTCGCAACCCGGTCAGGCAGGGCAGGATTACGAGACGTTCAACGGGCTGGCCTATGCCGCTGACCTCGTGCTGCCGGTCATCAACCTCGGGCAGGAAAATGCCTGGGCGCCATCGACGTCCCGGTCAGACTGGGGCCGGGCCGGCTGGTGGATCCGCTGGTTCGCCAAGGGGATCGGCTGGGTGGTCGCGGCACTCGTCGCGGCGGCGATCACCGGGGTGATCCGCAAGGAGTGACGCCTCAGACCGAGAGCAGGCCGCGCGTGAGCGCCAGCGAGAGCGCCTGGTCCGTCGTTTCCGCCCGCATCCGGCGCGAGGCAGAGCGGATCAGGCGGACCACGTCCGGCTCTGTCAGGGAGAGCGTTTCGGCGATCAGCGCAACATTGTAGCCGTTCACGAGGTAGGAGAGCACGTCGCGCTCCGCCGGGTCGAGGTCGCTCCACCCCGATCCGAAGGCGAGACCGTCACGCGCCGACCCGTCCGGTGGGGTGAGGCTGTGGGTCAGCATCGCGGACACAGCGCTCAGCGCCCGTTCGGTGCCGGGGCCGAACATGTCCGTGGGATCGTCGCGGCAACTGAAGACGAGGCACTTGCCGGCGGTGCCTTCGAACCAGCTTCGGGTGATCATGTAGTTATAGCCGTGGGACATCATGCCGTCGTGCAGGGCGCCGTGCGTCCGATCCGGACCTGCGGCTGCCTCGAGCCCGGCAACATCGTAGGTCCGCGGCGCGGTGCCAGCCATCGCGGCCCGCAACAGGGGGTCGGTCTGGTGGAAACCTTGCGCTCCGTAATCCTCGAGCCACCTGCTGTTCATCGAACTTCGCATCCACGCGATCTGCTGGTCGGACCTGAGGAAGGCGCCCGCATTGACGGCGATTGCCCCGATCCGGTTCGCGACACGGTTGATGGCCGCCCAGGTATCGCCCTCTTGCTCGGCAACGGCGAGCACGTCGGCCGTGTCGATCAGCAAATTGGCGAAACGTGTCGTCATCCTCGGGGTCGCAATTCTCACGTCGGGCCTGCGCGGGCCGGAGTGTGCTAAATCGTTGCCAAGGTGTCCAGAATTGCCCCGGAGGTCGCCTTTCCGGCGGGCGGGCTGTGAGGAAACGGCAACGCGTCGGGTCAGCGCTGGAGGAATTCCACGCGATTGCCGAACGGGTCGGCGACGAAAAAGCGGCGCACATGGGGCAGGGACTCGTCCCATTGCGGCTCCACCTCCGCCGCCAGCAGCCGGTCCGCGAGTTCATCGAGGGCATCGACGGCAAAGCAGGGATGCGCCTTGCGGGCGGGTAGGAACGGGTCCTCCACCCCGAGATGCAGTTGCGCCTCGCCGGAGCGGAACCAGACGCCGCCACGCGCGCGGAGCGGTTCGGGCTTCTCCATCTCCTCCATGCCGACGGCGCCGATCCAGAAAACGCGCGCCGTGTCCTCCTGCCCCTCGGGCATGGCGAGCTGAACGTGGTCGATGCGCATCTGTCAGCTGTCCTGCAGGAAGGTCATCACGCGCTGAACGATCCTGTCGTGGTGTTCGGGGCGGGCGGACGGATCCTCACCGCAGATGGCGGCGGTGCTGCCGTCCTCCTCGAGGATCTGCGGTGCTTGCTCGGTGCAGGCGGGGAACGCGTCGACGGGGGAGAGGTCCGGCATCGCCTCGGTCCCGATCAGCTCGGGTGCGGGGCGCGGCCCGAGAGTCAGTACCAGCGCGGGGATTTCGGGCGTTCCGGCGAACATGTCGAGGTATTCGGCGCCAAGCGCGACGACGCTGCCGATGCGCTCATCCCGACGTGGCTCTGTCAGGGGGCCGCTGTCGATCTCGGCGAGGCTTGCGCCTTCCGCCTCGAACCAGAAGCAGTCGGGTGGGGGCAGGTCCGCATCGCAGGCTGCTCCGACCGAGGCGGCGTCGAGCGTCGCGCCGGCCAGTGACAGCACGGCGGTACCGCCGAGCGCAAAGCCGACTGCCGAGATGTCGTCCCGAAGTATGTCTTCGGACCAGTCTTCGTCCGCCAGAAGCGTGTCGAGTGCCGCGGTCAGGTCCTGCGGTCGGCGCCAGAGCTCGTCCAGTGCCGCGGCGGCCGAATCGGGCCGCGGCGCGTTCACTTCGACCGCGAGGTATCCGGCATCGGCCAGCGCGGCGGCCAGCCAGGCGCCGGAATCATCCGCCGACCGCAGGCCACCGTGAGACAGCAGGACGAGCTCCACCGGACCGCCCGAAAGCGGCGCGTCGGGGATCGCCTCGTTTCCCTCGAAAACGGCATTCCCGCCGATCATCTCGGGCTCACCTTCGGTCGCGGGATACCAGAGAGACAGCGCAAGTGGCCGGTCGGAGTCGCCGGCGTCGAGCCTCGTGTGCCCGACCTGGGCGAACGCGGGCAGCGGCAGGAGAAGGGCGATGACGAGCAGGGTCTTCATCGGTCGGTGTCCGTCGTCAGGCGTGGGGTGGTCGCAGCGGCTGGCGTCCGTCCTCGGTCAGGGTGAACCACTCGGAGCCGTCGAATACGCCGGGCACGAGGGGCCGTCCGTAGCCGGCGCCACCGTCGAAATCGATGCGGTTCCCGAAGTGTTCCGGCGTGTCGAGCGCGGTGTGGCCGTGGACCACGAGCTTCGGGAAGGGCGCGTCGTAGTCGAGGAAGCCATCGCGAATCCAGACGAGGTCTTCCTCGTCCTGCTCGTCGAGCGCGACGCCGGGCCGGATGCCGGCATGGACGAAGATATGCTCGTCCGTCTCGATCAGGCGGGGCCGGTCGGTCAGAAACTCGAGGTGTTCCGGCGGGACGGAGAGCCGGGCCGCCTGAACCAGCCGGTCGAGGTCGGGTTGCGGCACCGGGTCGAGCCCGTCGTCGAGCAAATGCTCAAGCGCCGCGTCGTCGATGTAGGAGGCCAGCGTGCGATTGCCGCCGAGGGCCGGGTGGAGCCAGCCCTTGCCGGAGCTGATCTGGCTGTCATGGACCTTCCCCTCGGTGACGAACTTGAGGAACATCCGGTCATGGTTTCCCAGCAGGAACTGCCAGTTGCGCCCCTCACGGTGCCCCTCGAACAGGCGCTGGATCACTGCACGGCTGTCAGGACCCCGGTCGACGTAATCGCCGAGGAAGATGATCTGCGCGTCCGGGCCGCCGTCGGCCTCGATCAGGGAAAGTGCGGTTTCGAGGGAAGAATTAAAGCCGTGGATGTCACCAACGGTATAGATGGGATCGGTCAATTCGGAACGGGTCCTGTTGTCAGTAGCGGGCTCGTGCCTCCCCAAGGCAAAGACTAGGGCGTAACGGGGAGGAGTCGACGTGGCATCGGACAGAAGCATCGTGGACCACATCGTCACGCAGGCCGCAAGCGGCGGGGAGATGCGTGCGAACGCGATGTCGGGGGAATACGGGCTCTGTTGCGATGGGCGGATGGTAGCGCTGTTCTGTGACAACCGCTTGTAGCTCACGCCGAGGAGCTCGGCGGCCGGGCGCAGGAGGAAAGGGCGTCAGGACGGCCGGCGTGTCGTGGGCCAGACTTCGAGGATACCCGCGATCAGGACCAATGCACCGCCGGCGATCTCGAGCGGGTGCAGGTGCTCTGCGGCGAGTACGGCGGCAGACACCGCGCCGACCAGAACTTCGGCCATGAGCAGGATACCGACGCGGGCAGGCTCCAGCCGGACGGTCGCCCACATCAGGCCACCGATCGACAGCGCCCACCACGCGATGCCGGTGCCGATGGCGATGGCGGCGAGGGCCGCCGCGTCGCGCGGCGGCTCGACCGGCAACGGCTCGAGCAAAGGCGCCATGAGCAGCGTCGCGAGGACCGCACCGACGACGAAGACAAAGGCCGAGGGCACGGGATCGAGGCTGGACCGAGTGCGGATACCGGTCGTCGCGACGGACCAGAGGATGCCGGAGACCAGCCCCATCCACTCGCCCGCGCTGCGTGGGATCGGCGCGTTGCCCTCCGCGCCAAGCATCACCAGCAGCCCGAGAAGGCCGACGACGATCGCGAGCAGGCGCATCCGCGTCGTCCGCCAGCCCATCAGGTAGCGCCCGATCAGGGTGCTCCAGACCGGCGTGAGGAAGTAGAGGAGGATCACGATCGCCACGCGCCCGTAGACGAAAGCGACGGAGTAGAGAGCGAAGGCCGCCCCGCCGAGCGCGATGGAAGCCAGCGCCACTGGCCCGGCCCGTCGGATGGCGGTCCGGTGGCGCAGCGCGAGCGGCAGCAGCGCGAGCGCAGCAGCGGCGGTGATGGCGAGCGTGCCCCATGCCCCGGGCAGGCCGGCGTCGGTCAGGTGGCGCACCGGCAGCCAGTAGAACCCCCAGAAGGTGCCCGTCACGAAGACGATGAGGGTGGCGAGGCGCGTGGTCCGGTCGGTCTGCATGAACCGCGAATATCCTGCCGCGAAATCGGCATCAACGGCGCTCTGAAGCATGGGGGAGACAAGAAAAAAGACCGGACCCTCGCGGGCCCGGCCTTCCTTCGCCGTCTGAAAAAGGGAGGAGGATCAGACGTCGAAGACGAGGGGGCGCACCTGCTGGAACTTGCCGGTGGCCTTGAGCTCTTCGACCGCTTTCGCGGGTACGACGTCATCGACATAGAGAAGCGCGATCGCCTCGCCCTTCTCCGCGGAGCGGCCGAGGGTGAAGTTGGCGATGTTCACGCCGTTGCTGCCGAGCGTGGTGCCGAGCGTCCCGATGATGCCGGGAAGGTCGGTGTTGGTGGTGTAGATCATGTGGCGGCCCACCTCCGCGTCGAGGTTGATGCCCTTGATCTGGATAAAGCGCGGCTTGCCGTCACTGAACACGGTGCCGCCGATGGAGCGTTCGCGCTGCGTCGTGACGACCGTCACCTTGATGTAGCCCTCGAACGCGCCGGACTGGTCCTGCTTGGTCGTCGAGATGCGCACGCCGCGCTCTTTGGCGATGACCGGGGCGGAGACCATGTTCACGTCGGGGTTAGTCACCTTCATGATGCCGGACACGACGGAAGACGTCAGCGCCGAGAGGTTCATCTCGGATGCCTGACCGTCGAACAGGATGTTGATCGCCTTGATCGGCTCGTCCGTCATCTGGCCGATGAAGTTGCCGAGGTGGCCGGCGAGCTTGATCCAAGGGCCCATGACCTTCGCCTCTTCCGCGGTGACGGAGGGCATGTTGAGCGCGTTCTGCACCGCGCCGGTGAGCAGGTAGTCGGACATCTGTTCGGCGACCTGCAGGGCGACGTTTTCCTGCGCTTCGGACGTCGCGGCGCCGAGGTGCGGCGTGCAGACGACGTTGGGCAGGTTGAAGAGCGGGTTTTCCTTCGCCGGTTCCTCGGCGAAGACGTCGAAGGCCGCGCCGGCGACGTGGCCGTCCTTGAGCGCCTCGGCAAGCGCTGCCTCGTCCACCAGGCCGCCGCGTGCGCAGTTGATGATCCGCACGCCTTTCTTGGTCTTGGCGATGTTTTCCTTGCTCAGGATGTTCTTGGTCTGGTCGGTCAGCGGCACGTGCAGCGTGATGAAGTCGGCGCGCTTGAGCAGGTCCTCGAGCTCGACCTTCTCGACGCCGAGTTCGGCGGCGCGATCGTCCGACAGGAACGGGTCGTAGGCGACGACCTTCATCCGCAGGCCGACGCCGCGGGTGCAGACGATGCCGCCGATGTTGCCGGCCCCGATCACGCCGAGCGTCTTGCCGGTCAGCTCGACACCCATGAACTTGGACTTCTCCCACTTGCCGGCGTGGGTGGAGGCGGAGGCCTCGGGGATCTGGCGGGCGACGGCGAACATCATCGCGATGGCGTGCTCCGCCGTCGTGATCATGTTCCCGAAGGGCGTGTTCATCACGATGATGCCCTTGCGGGACGCCTCGGGGATGTCGACGTTGTCGACGCCGATGCCGGCGCGGCCGATGACCTTGAGGTTGTCGGCGGCGGCGATGATCTTTTCCGTGACCTTGGTCGCGGAGCGGATGGCGAGGCCGTCATACTGGCCGATCACCTCGAGGAGCTTGTCCTTGTCCTTGCCGAGGTCGGGCTGGAAGTCGACGTCGATGCCCCGATCCTTGAAGATCTGAACGGCGGCGTCGGAGAGTTTGTCGGAGATGAGAACGCGGGGGGCCATGATGGTGGTCCTTTGATATGGGGGGCCGGTGCGCACCAAGGGCGCACCCTACGTAGGGTGCGCGTTCAATGCGCACCCCGGGGCTGGAAAGATCAGGCCGTTTCGGACTGGGCTTCGATCTCGGCGTGGAACGCCCAGTCGAGCCAGGGGAGCATCGCCTCGATGTCCGCCGTCTCGACCGTGGCGCCGCACCAGATGCGCAGGCCGGCCGGCGCATCGCGGTAGGCACCGATGTCGAGCGCGATGCCCTCATCGGCGAGCCGCTTGGCGACCGCCTTGGCAAAGGCGCCGCCGTCCTTGATCCGGTCATCCGTGAACTTCAGGCAGACGGAGGTGTTCGACCGGGTGGCCGGGTCCTCTGCCAGGTTCGCGATCCAGTCGTTGGCCTCGCAGAAGTCCCAGACGGCCTTCGCGTTGGCGTCGGCGCGGGCCATCAGGCCGGAGAGGCCGCCGACCTCGGCGCCCCATTTCAGCGCGAAGAGGTAATCCTCGACGCAGAGCATGGAGGGCGTGTTGATCGTCTCGCCGACGAAGATGCCCTCGATCAGCTTGCCGCCCTTGGTCATGCGGAAGATCTTCGGCAGCGGCCAGGCGGGGGTGTAGTTCTCAAGCCGCTCGACGGCGCGGGGCGACAGGATCAGCATTCCGTGCGCGGCTTCACCGCCCATCACCTTCTGCCAGGAGAAGGTGGTCACATCGAGCTTGTCCCACGGCAGGTCCTGCGCGAAGGCGGCGGACGTCGCGTCGCAGATCGTCAGGCCGGCGCGGTTGGCGGGGATCGCGTCACCGTTCGGCACGCGCACGCCGGAGGTGGTGCCGTTCCACGTGAAGGTGACGTCGGTGTCGAAGTCGATCTCGGCGAAATCGACGATCTGGCCGTAGTCGGCGGTCTTCACCTCGGCGTCGAGCTTCAGCTGCTTGACCACGTCGGTGACCCAACCCGCGCCGAAGCTTTCCCACGCGACCATCGTCGCCTTGCGTTCGCCCAGCAGCGACCACATGGCCATCTCGACGGCGCCGGTGTCCGAGGCGGGTACGATGCCGATGCGGTAATCATCCGGCACGCCGAGAATCTCGCGCGTGCGGTCGATCGCCTCTTTCAGCTTCGACTTGCCGACGGCAGCACGGTGCGACCGACCGAGCGGGGCGTCGGACAAGGCGTCCGGAGTCCATGTGGGGGGTTTGGCACAGGGGCCAGAGGAAAAACGCGCGTTAGCCGGCCGCGCTGCCGGTTTGGTCATAGCCATTATCTGATACCCTCTCAGATATACGCCCCTCGTTGGGGAGGGGTGTCCCACGGACGCAGATACGGGCCCTCGGATCGCCTTACAAGGACTAATCCCGCGAGAGGCGGCACTTTGACGGCTGACTGCGGCGCGTCGCTGGCGCCTATCGGAAACTTGTGCACTCTGCCGCTCGCTCGGTCTTAATTTCAGTCAGGCGCGGCAGGTGGGCTTGCGATTCCCCCGGTCATCGCGCTTTGAGGAGGGCAGGAGGATGCGCCGATGCAGACCGTAACCCTGATCTCCCGTCCCGGCGGACTGAGTGCGCCGCTTGTCGAGTCCCTGCGCAACGCGTGGGGCGGCGGTGATGCCGTCTGGCTGTCGCCCGACGAGGCGGCGGAGTTCCCGGTTCTGCGACTTGCCGACAACTTCTGGCAGGTCTGGGAGGATCTTCAGGGCGAGGGCGTCGACCTTTGCGCACAGACCACGGGGCACCGGCGCCGCAAGCTGCTGATCGCCGACATGGACAGCACCATGATCGCGCAGGAATGTATCGACGAACTGGCCGACGCGGCCGGTGTCGGCGACCAGGTGAAAGAGATCACGGCCCGCGCGATGAACGGCGAGCTCGACTTCGAAGGGGCGTTGATCGAACGGGTCGCACTGCTGGAGGGGCTGCCGGAGACCGTGATCGACGACGTGCTCGACTCGCGCATCACCGATGCGCCGGGCGGCGTGACGCTGCTCTCCACCATGCGGGCCAAGGGGGCGTTCAGCCTGCTCGTGTCGGGCGGGTTCACCGCCTTCGCCGGGCCGGTGGCCGAGCGGATCGGTTTTGACGACCATCAGGCGAACGAGCTTCTGGCCCGGGAAGGCAAGCTGACGGGCGACGTGGCGCGACCGATCCTGGGCCGGGAGGCGAAGGTCGAGGCGCTGCGCACCGCGGCCCGCCGGCACGGGATCGGGCCGGAGGACGTGCTCGCCGTCGGCGACGGGGCCAACGACCTCGGCATGTTGTCGGTCGCCGGGACCGGGGTCGCGATGCATGCCAAGCCGGCCGTGCAGGCGGAGTGCGATCTGCGGATCAACCATGGCGACCTGACGTCACTTTTGTTTTTGCAGGGCTACGCGCGCTCCGAGTTCCTTGGATGACACCCATCTGCAACCCACATGAGAACTGTGGGACCGTGATGTGTCGCCACGCTTGTCGGAACTGAACTGTCCAGTTTAAGGTTATCGGACAGTATGGAGGTCGCGATGCCGGACGGCAGCAGCTCTACGATCAAGAAGGGACGGAAGTTCGACCAGGTGCTCGAGGGCGCCCGGGAGGTCTTTACCGCCGACGGATTCGAGGGCGCGAGCGTGGACGATATCGCGCGGGCGGCCAACGTCTCCAAGGCGACGCTCTATTCCTACTTCCCGGACAAGCGTCTGCTGTTCCTTGAAGTCGTGAAGCGCGAATGTTCGCGGCAGGCCTGCATGGCCGAGACCGAGATCGACGTGAAACAGCCGATCGCCGGCGTGCTGACAGAACTTGCGCACATGATGGTCGGCATGGTCGTATCGAATTTCGGTCAGGGCGTGTTCCGGATCTGCGTTGCCGAAAGCGAACGCTTCCCGCAGCTCGGCCAGGAATTCTACGAGAGCGGCCCGGCCATGGGGCGGCGCAAGCTGTGCGACCTGCTGGAACTCGGCATCTCGCGCGGGGAGCTCGCGATCGACGACATCGAACTTGCCGCCGATCAGTTTCAGGAACTCTGCAAGGCAGACCTCTTCGCGCGGATGATCTTTACCGGGCAACGGTCTTTCGCGCCCGACCGGATCGAGCGCGTGGTGAATGGCGCAGTGACGACCTTCATGGCGCGCTACGGCGCCTAGTCGATCCGCCGCACGAGAAGCTGGTTGTCCGGGCCGCGCTTCGTTTCGAACACTTTCAGGTCCTTGACGAGATCGGACAGCTTCTTGCGCCCGTAAGTGCGGGTGTCGAAGTCCGGGTCGGCCGCGGTGATGTACTGGCCGAGCGGACCGAGGCCGTACCATTCGTCTTCCTGATCGATCGCGTCCATCGCGCGAAGGATGATGTCGCGGGCCTCATGGACGGAGCGGGCGTCACTGGCGGGCGCGGCGCTTTCCGGCCCTTTCTGAGCGGGCTGTTCGGCCGCGCCTCCGAGGTTCTCGAGGAAGATGAATCGGCGGCAGGCCTTGCGGAACGCGTCCGGCGTCTTCTTCTGGCCGATCCCGTAGACTTCGAGCCCCTGTTCGCGGATCCGGCTGGCGAGCCGGGTGAAGTCGCTGTCGGAGCTGACCAGCACGAAACCGTCGAAGCGGTTGGTGTGCATCAGGTCCATCGCGTCGATCACGAGGCTGATGTCGGACGAGTTCTTGCCGACCGTGTTGGCGGGTGAGTGGTGCGGCACGATCCCGTGCTCGGCCTGCACGCGGTTCCAGCCGGACATCTGCTGGCTGGAGAAGTCACCGTAGCAGCGGCGCACGGAGGCTTCGCCGAGCGAGGCGATCTCGTCAAAGATCGCGGCGGCGTGTCGGGGCGAGGTGTTGTCGGCGTCGATCAGGACGGCGAGCAGGGGGCGGTCATCAGCCATTGGGACCTTCCGGTATTCATTACCTCCTCTCCCTAACCGAGTTGGGCAGGCTTGCCCAACGGCCATTTCCGGCACAGGCTTTCCGGCACAAAAACGGATCATTTTCAGATCAGGAGTTGGAAGGATGGCATTTACCGAGAAGAGCCCGATCGAGGCGGGTTTCGCCGCCGTCTATAACGAACGGATCGCGCCGAAGCTGGACGCGCTCGAGGCGGAGCGGCTGAACCACACGGCGACGGCGGGCAAGTGGCGCAACATCGGGTTTGGCGTCGCCCTGGTCGTGCTGGCCGCCGTCGGACTGTTGTCCGGCAACTGGGTGGCGGCGGTGATCGCTGCGCTGGTCGTGGCGGCCATCGGGGCGATGGTCAGCTATTCCAGCCAGTCCGGAAGCTGGAAGGAGAAGATCTACGGCACGGTCATGCCGCCGGTCTGCGATTTCCTCGGCGACTGCAGCTACGATCGCAAAGCCTCCGCCGGGTTTTCGACCTCGCGAATGCGGGATCTGAAGATGCTGCCGGGCTACAACCAGTCGGCGTTTTCCGACCGGATCGAGGGGACCTATCGGGACACCGCCTTCGAGATGGTCGAGGCGCACCTGATGCGAACGCAAGGGTCGGGCAGCGACCGCAAGACGACGACGCTGTTCCGCGGGCTGCTGTTCCGGATCGGGATGCCGATGACGGCGCCGACACCGATCGTCGTGCTTCGGGACCGGGGTGGCGTGGGCAACCGTCTGGCGAGCATGTTCACCGGCGAGAAGGGGCGCGGGATGCCGAAGGTCGACGTCGATCATCCCGGCTTCGAAGAGGTGTTCGAGGTCCATGCCGAGGACCCGGCGGCGGCGCGCGCGTTCCTGCCGCCGCTGTTCCTCGACAACCTGCTGACCATCGCCCGCGAAGAGGGCGGGTCGAAGGGCGAGGACGGAATGCGCGCCGGGTTCGACGAGAGCGACTTCTACCTCGCGCTCGACCGGCGGGAGCCGTTTCTGGAGTTCGGAGGGATGGGCAGCACGGTCTATGAGATCGAGCCGCAGTTGCACGAGGTCTTCGACGACATGGCGCTCGTGCGGCGGATCATCGACCGGCTTCATGGCGACGCCGCCAGCCGGTAGCGCGGCTGGCGAGGGCGGACCGGGGGCGCTTCGCCCCCCGGACCCCCAGAGAATATTTCAGGCCCGAAGAATTCTGGGGCGCGCGTTAACATTAACGCGCCCCTGCCGGGTCAGTAGAGGACGACCGAGCGGATCGACTCGCCCTTGTGCATCAGGTCGAAGCCCTCGTTGATCTGGTCGAGGCCCATCGTGTGGGTGATCATCGGGTCGATCTCGATCTTCCCTTCCATGTACCAGTCGACGATCTTCGGAACGTCCGTCCGGCCCCGTGCGCCGCCGAAGGCAGTGCCGCGCCAGCTGCGCCCGGTGACGAGCTGGAAGGGGCGGGTGCTGATCTCGGCGCCTGCCGGAGCGACGCCGATGATGATGCTTTCGCCCCAGCCTTTGTGAGCGGACTCGAGCGCGGTGCGCATGACGTTCACGTTGCCGGTCGCATCGAAGGTGTAGTCCGCGCCGCCCTTCGTGAGGTTCACGAGGTAGGGAACGAGATCCTCGCCGACCTCGGTCGGGTTCACGAAGTCTGTCATGCCGAAGCGTTCGGCCATTTCCTTCTTCGAGTTGTTCAGGTCGACACCGACGATCTGGTCGGCCCCGGCCAGGCGCAGGCCCTGGATCACGTTGAGGCCGATGCCGCCCAGGCCGAAGACGATCGCGCGGCTGCCGATCTCGACCTTGGCGGTGTTGATGACAGCGCCGACACCGGTGGTGACACCGCAGCCGATGTAGCAGATCTTGTCGAAGGGCGCGTCCTCGCGGACCTTGGCGAGCGCGATCTCGGGCAGGACCGTGTGGTTGGAGAAGGTCGAGCAGCCCATGTAGTGCAGGATCTCTTCTCCATCGAGCGTGGTGAAGCGCGAGGTGCCGTCGGGCATCTTGCCCGCGCCCTGCGTCGTACGGATCGACTGGCAGAGGTTCGTCTTGGGGTTGAGGCAATATTCGCACTCACGGCACTCGGGCGTGTAGAGCGGGATGACGTGATCGCCGGGCTTCAGCGAGGTCACACCCTCGCCGACTTCCATCACGACACCCGCGCCCTCGTGGCCGAGAATCGCGGGAAACAGGCCCTCCGGATCGGCACCCGACAGGGTGAACTCGTCAGTGTGGCAGATGCCGGTCGCCTTCACCTCGATCAGGACCTCTCCGGCGCGCGGGCCGTCGAGGTTTACATCCATGATTTCAAGAGGTTTTCCGGCGGCGGTTGCGACTGCGGCCTTGGTGCGCATCTGGGCTTCCTTATTCGGGCATGTCTTTCAGGCAACGCTGGTCGATGGATGGGAAAAGATCAACCTTGCACCGGCCCAAGCTGCATGGCCTTACTCTCGCCATGAAAATCAAAGCTCTTACCCTGCTTCTCGCGCTTGTCGCCTGTGAAGAAATCCCCGTGGCCGTGAGCGGCGACGAGGAGAACGCAGTGCCGGTCGTCGCGCCCTTCGTGCCGCGCGAGCCGGAAGTCAACGACTCGTCCGATCCCTGTTTCGCCGGGTCCTACCTCGGCCTGCTGGGACGGCAGATCGACAACGTCCAGATCGCTCCGGCCGGCGGCCTTCGCGTGGTCCGCCCCGGCGAGATCCCGACCGCCGAGGAACGGCTGGTTCAGCGTCTGTCCGTGCGGGTCAACGGGTCCGGCACGGTCGAGCAGGTCTACTGCGGATGATGCGCTTCGCGCCCGGCCTCTTGTGCCTGGCGCTCGCGGCCTGCGGCGGCGTGCCCGTGTCGGAGGTCCCGACACCGGGGGCGCCAGCGGCGGGCACCGGCCCTGCCGTGCCTGCGCCCGAAGATGACAGCTGCGGTGCGGCGCCTTACGCGCGCCTTGTCGGGCAGCCAGCGACGGCGCTCGAACGGGAGCTCATCATGGACGAGGTCCGGGTCATCCGGCCCGGCATGGCCGTGACGATGGATTACCGCGCAAATCGCATCAATTTCGAGATCGGCGAGACCGGCGGCATCGTTCGCATCTACTGTGGATAAGCACCGCCTCTTGATTTGAGCGGGGAAGGGCGCAAGTCTGGGGGCATGACGATGCAGCCCCCCGTGCCGTTCCCCCGTTCCATCGACAGCCAGGTGAACTTCCACCGGACCGAGCTTTCGCTGATCCTGTCCGTCTATGGTCGGATGGTCGCCGCCGGGGAGTGGCGGGACTACGGAATCTCCGCGCTCCGCGACGTCGCGATCTTCTCCGTCTTCCGGCGCACGGCGGAGCATCCGCTCTACCGGATCGAGAAGCGGCCCAAGCTGCGGATGCGGCAGGGGCAATATTCGGTCATCGGGATGGAAGGCCAGATCCTGAAGCGCGGCGACGACCTGAAGCAGGTCCTGCGCGTGCTCGAGCGCAAGCTGATCCGGGTCGTCGAGTAGCGCGTCCTAGAGCCTCCGGCGCGAGGTGACCGGCCCGTCGCCCTGCGTCTCGATCCGCTCGATCGCATCCTTCAGCGGTTCGAAAGCGACGGCCATCGCGTAGGCGTTCGCGTGCAGGATCGTGTCGGGGTCGGCAACCCAGGCGACGTGGCCCTTCCAGAACAGCAGATCCCCCCGACGCAACGGATCATCGGCGAGCAGGGCGCGGCCGAGCCGTTCCTCCTGCTGGTCGCTGTCGCCCGGACAGTCGATGCCCGTCAGGCGGCAGCCGATCTGCACAAGCCCGGAACAGTCGATCCCGTCGGCAGAATTTCCACCCCAGGCATAGGGCGTCCCGAGCAGCCGTTCGGCGACGCTGACCGGGTCCGTAGCCAGTTCCCCGAGCGGGGCGAGGTGCGCGGTGGGCAGGAAGGCGGTGCCCTGCCCGAGCGTGATTTCCGACCAGCGGCCAGAGTCGCCGGTTACGCTGACGAGCGCGCCGAGGCCGAGGCCCGTGGCCGGTCCCTGCACCTTGATGTCCGGCGCGGAGAGGGCGCGCGTGGCGCGGACGTCGATCCGGTGGGTCGGCTCCGGCAGATCGGCGAGCGTCTCGGCGGCGATGTAGCCGACATAGCCGTCCGGCTCCGAAAAGCCGAACGCGGTACCATCCCGATCTTCGAGCACGCGGAACGGTTGGCCGAAGACGAGCTCCCGCTCTTTCCGGCCGCCGGGCTCGTCGAGGATCGCGGTGACCGGGCTAGTCACGCGGCGGACGGTTCCTTCGATGAAGGACTCGGCCTCCACCTGACCTTCGAGCGAAACATGCGCCACGCGGCCGTTCGATGCGGTATCGCGCCTGTCCATCAGAGGTCCAACATCTGCGGCAGGGCCTCGAACAGCGCCCGGGCGCCCTGACCCACGCCGCCTTTGGGACGGCCTGGCGCGGTGGCTGGGTTCCACCCGTAGATATCGAAGTGCATGTAGCGCGGCGTCTCCGTCACGAAGCGGCGCAGGAAAAGCGCGGCGGTGATGGAGCCGGCCATGCCGCCCTTCGGCGCGTTGTCGAGGTCGGCGATGCCCGGTTCGATCATCGCTTCGTAGGGCGCATGGTAGGGCAGGCGCCAGACCGGATCGGCGGCTGCGACCGCCCCGATGGCCAGCGCCGAGGCGTCGCTGTCGGTCGTCGCGTAGAAGGGCGCGAGGTCGGGGCCGACGGCCACGCGGGCGGCGCCGGTGAGTGTCGCCATCGAAACCATCAGGTCCGGCGGAGTCTCGTCCGCAAGCGCCAGCGCGTCGGCCAGAACGAGCCGGCCTTCGGCGTCGGTGTTGTTGATCTCGACCGTCAGCCCCTTGCGCGACGGCAGGATGTCGCCGGGGCGGAAGGCGTCGCTGGCGATCGCGTTCTCCACCGCGGGGATCAGGACGCGCAGCCGGACCTTGGTGCCGGTCTGCATGATCATCCGCGCAAGGCCGAGCACGGTCGCCGCGCCGCCCATGTCCTTCTTCATCAGGCCCATCGACGCGGCGGGCTTGATGTCGAGGCCGCCGGTGTCGAAGCAGACGCCTTTGCCTACGAGAGTGAGGGTCGGCCCGCTGTCACCCCAGCTCATGTCGATCAGGCGCGGGCCACGTGCCTCGGTCGCGGCGCGGCCGACGGTGTGGATCAGGGGAAAGTTGTTCTCGAGCAGATCGTCAGCGCCGGTGACGGTCATCGTCGCGCCGAATTCGACGGCGAGCGCGTTGGCGGCGCTTTCAAGTTCCGCCGGGCCCATGTCGTTGGCGGGGATGTTGATAAGGTCGCGGGTCAGGCATTCGCCCGCCGCGATCGCCTCCACCCGCGCGGCATCCACGCCCTCGGGCGCGACGAGGCTGGCGAGCGGCACCGATTGCGTGCGGTAGCGGTCGAAGCGATAGGATTCGAGCAGCCAGCCTAGCGCGGCCTCCATCGTCGCCGCGTCATCCAGGTCGCCTTCGAGGCGCCACGGACCTTCGGGCAGGCGCGGCACGACGGCGGCCAGCGTGAAGCGCTGACGCTCGCGCAGGTTCTCCGGCCCCAGCCCGGCGAGCGCGCCGGCCACCTTGCCGTCCTCGCCCGGCAGCATCAGCAACTCCCCCGGACCCGCGCCAAAGGGCTGTGACCGCGCGAACGCGGCGGCGATCGGGGTCAGCCTGTCGAGAACCGACGGAAGCGTTGCGGGCGACACGGCATAGAGCGGCAGGGCGTTGTCTGCGGACTCGGAGAAACGGGGGGACATGGCGGGCCTTCCATTTGTTCGGATGGCGACACTACGCCTCGTCCCGCCGGACGCAAGCCGCTGTGTCCCGCAGGCCCGCTGCCTCAGGTCCCCGAGATGTCCCAGATCTCGTAGATCGAGCGGTCGCAGTGACGCGTCAGCCGGGCAAGCGTTGACGCGACTGCGGCCGGGTCGCGCCGGATCGCGGTCTCCTCCACCATGGGGGCGATGCGGGCGACGCTGCGAAACCCGATCGACGCGCCGAGCCGACTGATCTGCCGCGCGTAGGTCGATACTTCGGCGAGCCGCCCGTCGGCGATCGCGCGATCGGCCCCGGCGAGCGCACCTTCGAGCGCGGTGATCGTCCGGCATATCTGGCGTTCGGCGCCGGTATCCCCGTGATCCAGCCAGAGCTGCCGGATCACGCCGCGATCATACTCCGACGGTTCGGAAGGCGTGATGGTGCTGGGCACATCGCGCGCGTCGAAAGTCGGAGTCGGATCAGGCGTCATCGGTCTCATGAGGATTGGCCTAAGGCAAAGGGGTTGTCCCTTAGTGAAGCCCCGATGCAAAAATCTCTCGAAACTTCGGCCAATTGGACGTAACCATCCCGTGCCCCGTCCGGAAACATGGAAGACCACATGGATTTCGCCCGTCCCCTCCCCGAATACCTGATCAAGAGATACCAAGGGTGGCGTGCCACCACCTATTCCGAAAACAAGGGTTGGTATCGCCGCCTTGCCGACGAGGGGCAGAGACCCCGGGCGATGGTGATTTCCTGTTGCGACAGCCGGGTCCACGTGACCGCGATCTTTGGCGCGGATTCGGGTGAGTTCTTCATTCACCGCAATGTCGCCAACCTCGTCCCGCCGTACGAGCCGGACGGCGATCACCACGGGACCTCCGCGGCGGTCGAATATGCGGTCTGCTCGCTGAAGGTTTCGCACGTCATCGTGCTGGGTCATTCCGGCTGTGGCGGCGTTCAGGGTTGCTACGACATGTGCGAAGGCAAGGCGCCGGAGCTCGAGGAAAAGACCAGCTTCGTCGGACGCTGGATGGACATTCTCCGCCCCGGTTACGAAGCGCTCGACACGGGGGACGATTCCGTCCGCGTTGCCGAGCTGGAGAAGCGCGCCGTGCTCGTTTCGCTCGAGAACCTCTGGACATTCCCCTTCGTTCGCGAGGCGGTGGAGGGCGGCACACTCTCGTTGCACGGTCTCTGGACCCACATCGGCGAAGGCGGGCTAGAGGCCTTCGATCCGGCGTCGAAGCGGTTCATGCCGGTCTAGGCCGGGTTGGTCCAGAACGGGCCTGCCTAGAAGTAGCCGCGCACGAGACTTTCCGCGAGGAGCGACCACCCGTCGGCGATCACGAAGAACGACAGCTTGAACGGCAGCGATACGATCGCCGGCGGCACCATCATCATGCCCATCGACATGAGCACGGCCGCGACGACGAGGTCGATGATTAAGAACGGGATGAACACGAGAAATCCCACCTGGAAGGCGCGCGCGATCTCGCTCAGCAGGAAGGACGGTACGAGGATCGACAACTGCGTGTCCTCAATGTTGTCCGGCACCACGATGTCGGGTCGCAACCCGGCGAGGCGGTCGAAGGTCTCCGGGTCGAGCCGCGCCGACATGAAGGACCGGAACGGCACCATCGCGGCGTTGAACGCCTCCTCCGGAGTCGCCTCACCCGCCGCGAACGGGGCGCCCCCGGCCTCCCAGGCGGCGCGGAAGGTCGGCTCCATCACGAACCACGTCAGGAACAGGGCGAGCGTGACGAGCAGCATGTTCGGCGGCGATTGCTGAAGGCCGAGCGCCTGTCGCAGGATCGCCAGAACGGTGACGATGAACGGAAAACAGGTCACCATGATCGCAAGGCCGGGCGCGAGGCTCAGCAGCGTGATCAGAACGATCAACTGAACTGACCGGATGGCGAGCGATCCGCCCGCGCCATCGTCGATGGTCACCGACATGCCCTGCGCCACGGCATCGTCAGCCAGCAGAATCACCAGCAGGACAGACAGGATCAGGCGCATCTATCAGGTCTGACCGACGGCGGCGCCGACCACTTCGGTCAGGCGGATGGCGAGCTGACCCGGCTCCCCGCCTTCCATCTCCTGCAGTTCGCCGCGGGCGATCAGGCGGTCCCCGACATAGAGATCGACAGGATCGTCGATCGTCTTGTCGAGCGGCAGCACCGCATTCTCCGTCAGGGCGAGCAGTTCGCCGACCGAGGGCCGCGCCCGGCCAACCGCGACGGTGACTTCGATCGGCACGTCGCGGAGCGGGCCGCCCTCTGTCGGTTCGGTCCAGCTTTCGTCATTCATTGGCGACCCTCGTCGTCGGTTCGGTGAACAGGTTCTGAAGCGCCTCGCCGATCTCCGTCACGAGGCGGTCGAGATCGAGCATCGTCTCGCGTTCGGGGGTGCGGATCAGCACCTCTCCCCCGCCGAGCGTCGCAGTGGCATCCACGGAAATGCGCAGGCCCTTCTGCTGCTCCGCGATGGCGGACAGCGCTGCGTGGGCCTCTTCCGAGACCAGCAAGGCGATGGGCGCGCGGGAATCGGCGCGCGCTGCGTCCATGATTGCCTCGACCACCCAGGGGGAGAGGCTGGCGCGCGCCAGCTCCGGTACCAGGGTGTCGACGAGCCCACGCAACATTGGTTCGAGCGAGGCGAGGACGCCGGACCGCGCCTCCTCCAGCGTGAAGGCGAGTTCCGAGAATTTGAGGGCGACGTCTTCGGTCAGGCGGGCCTGTTCCTCTTGCGCCTCGGCCAATCCGGCTTCCCGACCCGTGGCGAACCCGTCTTCGTAGCCGAGAGCCGGCGATGCTGGCGGCTCTGGCGCCGGTTCTGCCGTGTGGCGGTCGAAACATTCCAGACGCAGGGCCTGTGCCATGTCACGCCGCCTCCTGTTCGGTGTCTTCAAGCCAGTTTCGCAGGATCTGGAGCGACTCGTCCTGCCGTTCCTCGATCAGCCTGCGAAGCCGCGCGACCGGGTCGAGGCCGGAGAGATCCTCCTGTGGTCCGCTCGGCTGGGGGTCGTCGTCGTACATCGCCATGTCGAACGTCGGCAGCGCATCGAGATCGAGCTCCGCCTGTGGCAACTGATTGCCTCCGGGCAGTGCGGGCAGCGACGCGGTGCCTGGCGCGCTCGCGTCACCGATCGCCGGTAGCGCCGCAGGTTCAGCCTTGGCAACGCGCCCGCCGGCGAGGATGGGTCGGACGACGAAAAGCCCGAGGATCAGCGCGACGAGTGCCAGAACGCCGATCTGCACCAGCTGCATGATGTCGAGCGGCGTACCGGCGGCCGCAGCATCCAGTGCCTCCGTCCCGAGCGGGACTGTCGGTTCGAACGGCATGGAGCGCAGAGTAATGACGTCACCGCGACCCTCGCTGAAGCCCACAGCCGACGATACGAGCTCCTTCAGCGCGTCGAGCTCCTCCGGCGTTCGCGGCACGATGGTGGCGGTGCCGTTGGCATCCGTTTCAACCGTGTCGTTGATCAGGACAGCGACGGTCATCCGGGTCACCGCGCCGGGCGCGCGACTGACCTCGCGCTGCGTCTCGGACACTTCGTAGTTGGTCAGCTGCCGGGATTCGGTCGAGTTGCTGCTGGATTGATCGCCGCCGCCTGCCGCGTCGCCGTCCGGCAGGTTCGACGCAACCGTCACATCGCCGCTGCCGGTGTCGGAAGCGCTTTCATTTCGCTCCTCCACTTCGGTCGAGATGGCGACCCGAGTTTCGGGATCGAATGTGCGCTCGAAGATCTGTTCGGTCTCCGTGGCGGTTTCGATGGAGAGCTCTACCACCGCGTTGCCGGGCCCGACCCGCGCTTCGAGCAGGCGCTCGAGCCGGTCGCGCATCTCGGCTTCACGGTCCGTCTGGTTGGCCATCGCGGCGGCGTCGTCCGTGACACTGACAAGCCCCCCTTCGCTGTCGATCACTGCGACATCTTCGGGGCGCAGGTTCTGGACGGCCGAGGCCACGAGGTAGCGCAGCGCCCGCGCGCGGGCCTGAGACAGCGCGCCATCGACACTGGTCACGGTCACGGCGGCGGTCGCGATCCGGTCCCGCTCGAAACCGCGAGTTGCCGGGGTCGAGAGGTGCACGCGGGCGAGCCGGATGTCGGGGCTCGCCTGGATCGTCCGGGCGAGCTCACCCTCCTTCGCGCGCCAATAGGCGGCATCGAACATCTGGGAGGTGGTCCCGAATCCGGTGAGCGAATCAAGCAGTTCGTAGCCCTGCGCGCCGTTCGCTGGCAGGCCTTCGCCGGCAAGCGACATGCGCAGAAGATCGCGTTGCGCCGCCTCGACATAGATCGCGCCGCCGCGCACTTCGTACATCGCGCCGCGCCCGTCGAGTGCGGTCAGGACCTCCCCCGCCGCCGCGCCGTCGAGCCCGCCGTAGAGCAGCGCCATCTCGCGTGAACCGCCGCCGCGGCCCAGCATCAGCACTGCGCCGAACACGGCAAGCGTCGCGACGATGACGATGACCTTCCGCCGCGAATCGAGCCTGGACCAGACGGAACCGAGACCTTCCAAAACTGCTACCTCCGATCGTTGGGGCTTTCTGCCCTCCGACCCCGTTCTGACCCATCCGGCTTAAGAAACGGTTAGCTGTTGGTCGGTTATGAGGGGGCTCGGAAGAAGGGAGCCGCCATGACCGATGCGACGGTTGATCCGGGCGAAGCGGGTGATGACCCGAAGCCCGCGAAAAAATCGAAACTGCCGCTGATCCTCGGCATTGTCCTCGCCCTCGCGGGGGGCGGCGGCGGCTTTTTCGTCGTGAGTTCCGGCATGCTTGGCGGTTCTGCCGAGGGGGGGCATGACGCGCCCCCGCCACCTGACCCGTTGGACCCGGTCGCTTTCGTCCCGCTCGACCCGATCGTTATCGGTCTGCCCGACGGGGCCGGTCACCTGCGATTTACGGCGCAGCTCGAGGTGCCGCCGGACATGGCGGGCGATGTCGAATCTATCAAGCCGCGGATCGTCGACGTCCTGAACGACTACCTTCGCGCCGTCGACATTGCCGAGTTCGAGGACCGGACGTCCCTGCTTCGGCTGCGGGCGCAGATGATGCACCGGATAAGGATCGTCGCCGGCCCGGGCCGCGTGAACGATCTGCTCATCATGGAAATGGTGGTCAACTGAAGGGACCGAAATGGCTATGATCGCTGACATTCTGCTTGCTGCCGGGGCGCTTGGTGCTGGCATCTACTGCTTTGTCCTGTCGCAGAGGCTGAGGCGTTTCACCGACCTCGAGAAGGGCGTCGGCGGCGCCGTTGCCGTTTTTTCGGCACAGGTGGATGACTTGTCGCGGGCGATCTCCAAGGCGCAGGCACAGGCGCGAGAGCAGGGAAAGGCGCTCGCAGTGCAGACGGACCGGGCAGAGGCCGCGGGCAAGCGTCTGGAATTGCTGGTGGCCTCGCTTCACGACCTCCCTGCGGAGGCTGAGCCGACGCCGCGAAACAGCTTCTTCGTCCGGCACCCGAACCGGCAGGGGGCGGAGGCATGACGCGACGCGGGGCGCTTCATGTCATCATCGCGCTTCTGCTGGCATCCGGTGTGATCCGGCTCGGCGCCAACACGGGAGCGGCCTTCGCCAATGAGGACCCGACCCCTTCCGTGCCTGAAGTTTGCGAGGCGGACAGCCCGCCGGCCCTGCTCGAAGCGCTCGACGCGCGTGAGGCGCGGATCGAAGAGCGGGAACTCAGACTGGTCGACCGGATGCAGGCGCTTCGTGTCGCCGAGGTCGAAATAGAGACGCGCCTGCAGGAGCTGACCGCCGCGGAAGAGCGTCTCTCCGCCACCATAACCCGCGTGGAAACCGCGTCGGAGGAGGATCTGGTGAGGCTTGTTGCTGTCTACGAGAACATGAAGCCCGGTGACGCTGCGGCCCTGTTCCAGACGATGGCACCGGAATTCGCGGCCGGTTTTATCGCCCGCATGGCACCGGAATCAGCCGCCGCCATCCTGACTGGTCTGGAGCCGGAAACCGCATACTCGATCAGCGCGATCCTGGCGGGCCGGAACGCGAATGCACCCACGGAATGAGGCCCTTTGACCGCTTCTTAACCCGTCGCCGCTAAGCAGGGGCGAAGGGTGTTCGGGACGGAAGAACATGATCGGTATTGTCGGCATCGTCATCATCTTCCTGATGGTTTTCGGGGGCTATATCCTCGCCGGCGGCAAGATGGGCATCATCCTGAAATCCCTGCCTTTCGAGATGATCATGATCGGTGGGGCAGCTGTCGGCGCCTTCGTCATTTCCAACGATCTCGCCTCGATCAAACACACGCTGAAGGACATCGGGAAGGTCTTCAAAGGACCGAAATGGAAGGCCGACGACTACCGCGATCTGCTGTGTCTCCTGTTTGAGCTCATCCGCGTCGCGCGTAACAACCCGGTCGAGATCGAGGAGCACATCGAGTCCCCAGACACCTCCTCGATTTTCGAACGCTATCCCCGCATCGTCGCCGACAAGGAGGCTCTCGCGCTGATCTGCGATACCCTGCGGTCGGCCTCGATGAATTACGATGATCCGCACCAGGTAGAAGAGATCCTGGAAAAGCGGATCGAGGCGACGTTGCATCACAACATGCACTCGTCCCATGCGCTTCAGACCGTCGCCGATGGTTTGCCAGCCCTCGGGATCGTGGCGGCGGTGCTTGGCGTGATCAAGACGATGGGGTCGATCGACCAGCCGCCAGAGGTGCTTGGCAAGCTGATCGGCGGTGCGCTTGTGGGAACGTTCCTGGGGGTCTTCCTCGCCTACGGACTCGTCGGGCCGTTTGCCGCGCGCGTGAAAACGGTCATCGAGGACGACATGCACTTCTACCGGTTGATCCGTGAAGTGCTGGTCGCGAACCTCTATCAGCACGCAACCAACATCTGCATCGAGGTCGGGCGACAGAACACGCCCAGCCACTGCCGGCCCAGCTTTTCCGATCTCGAAGATGCGCTGAAAGCCGTCAAGCAGGGCGCAGCCTGATGTGGAGGCTGGCTGCTACCCTCCTGCTCCTCCCAAGCCTGCCGAGCGCGCAGCCGGTCAGCATTCGCAGCGGCTGGCATGAGGGCTTCACGAGACTTGTTCTGACGATTCCCGTCGGGACGGAGTGGGTCGTGGCGCCAGAGGAAACCGGGTACCTCGTCACGCTGGACGACGGGCTGGA
The DNA here is from genome assembly GCF_016134045.1 of Pelagovum pacificum. Taxonomy (NCBI): domain Bacteria; kingdom Pseudomonadati; phylum Pseudomonadota; class Alphaproteobacteria; order Rhodobacterales; family Paracoccaceae; genus Pelagovum; species Pelagovum pacificum. The sequence continues at coordinate 4,017,507 of NZ_CP065915.1, forward strand.
GATCGACGTCGCTGGCGTTTTCGACCGCATTCCGCGCACACGTATTGAAGATCTGGAGGCAGAGGCGAACCGTCTTCGGATCGTGTCGACCTGCGTCTGTCGGGTGGAGGCATTTCTCTGGCAACCCGACCGGCTTGTGGTCGATGTCATCGACGGGCTGCCACAGGAGCCCGAGGGGACGGAAGAGGTCGTCGAAGACATCGCAACCGACGTTGTCCGCCTGCCGCTGGTTACCGAGCGTTCTCCCTCGCCGCCGTCTCCTCTGATGCCCGACGCTTTCGTCGCGCGGGCCGAAAACGACGAGAGGCTCTCAGACGCCGAGTCGGCGCTGTTGCGCAACGTGGCCCGGGCGGCTGGCCAGGGACTCCTGGCGTTGTCTGTGGACCCGATCCAAGACCGCCCGGACGACGAACCCGACGAGCCGGTGGAGGTCGCAGCGCCTCCGACGATCGTGCAACGACCGGGTATCGCTGCCCACACGAGCATCGATCGGGATCTCGCCGACATCGACCTGGGCCAGGAACTTCTCGGGGACATCGACTGCCTCCCAAGTGAGTTCTTTGCCATGAGGGAGTGGGGTGGCGATGCGCCCTTCGGTCCGGCGATATCGGGACGGCGCGACAGCATTCTGCGCGACAGCGGCGAAATAGATGAAGATGCGGTGATGGAGCTTGCCCAAGGCTATCTTGCGTATGGCTTCGGAGCAGAAGCGTCGTGGGTGCTCGCACAGCTCGACCGGGGAGGCAGACGGATCGGCAGCCTGAGGGCGATCGCCGCCGTGCTGAACGGTCAAGTCGCGCCAGAGATTCTGAATGGTCAGCTGCATTGCGACAATGATGCCGCGTTGTGGACGCTGCTCGGCACATCGGCCGGGAGTGAAATCCAGATCGACAGTCGAACGCTTCTCGTCTCGTTCGAGCGACTTCCATCGCCGGTCAAGCAGCTCATCGCACCACGCCTTGTCGCCCGATTCCTGGAGATGGACGACAAGGATTCAGCCACGATAGTCGGGCGCAGCATCGGCATAGAAGAGGACCCTTCGCCGGAGGCTATGGTGTCCTCTATTGAATTGGAATCGGCCCTCGGTGGGCAGGACAATTCGCTTGATGCGGTTCTCGATCTTCTGGCCGACACGCAGCAGGCCGATCCTGCACTTGTGTTGCGAGCGTTTGAACTGGCCCATCAGCAGGACCGGCACTTGCCCCCGGAGATCATGGATCTCGCGGAGACCTTGCAATTCCAACATCGCGACAGCGCTACAGCGCAGGACCTGCTACGTGCGAGGGTCATCGCGGAACTGGACCTCGGCCATTACGATAAGGCTGCCGCGATTGCGGTCAGAGAAGGCGATGACATCGAGCTGAATTCGACGGCCTACGGGGCGCTCGCCGCGAGCGCGCCGGACGGGGTCTTCCTCGACGTCGTCCTCGGAGAGCATGTGCCCCAGCTGCGCCCTGCTGTCGAAAACGAGATCGCCGAACGTCTCCTGTCTCTTGGATTGGCCGATGCTGCGGAGGAACGGTTGATCGCGACACCTTCCGGCCACGACGCACGCGACCGACGGTACCTGCGGGCACGTGCGGCCCTGATGCAGGGCGACGTCGACAGGGTCAGGGAGCTCTTGGTCGGCTTGACAGATGAACAAGCTGAGAACCTGAGGCGACGGGCAGCGATCGAGGCAGGGGACTTCGAAACGGCGCTGTCAGATGCGGGGGCACAGCCCGATGAGCCGACCGCGCCCGAGCTGGCCTGGCGTGCCGGTAACTGGAACCGGCTCGCGTCATCGCCGGACGTGCAGCTGCGAGAAAGGGCGGACGTCATGCTGGCGTCGGACACTCGCCCGCTAACCGATGTCCTTGAGGAACCGTCGCTAAGGGAGGGGCGGGACGCCTTGTCCCGCGCCGGATCAAGCCGTGATTCGATTGCCTCGATGCTGGACCGCTTTTCATTGCCGGAACAGACGGAGTGACCCTGGTCTGATGGGACAGGACATATGACGACGACGCCCCGAACCGGCTGGCCCAGCCTTATGCAGCCGACGGTGCTGCTGGCGCTCGCGCTGATGGCGATCATCGTGATGATGATCCTGCCGGTCCCGGCTTTCATTCTGGACCTCGGCCTCGCCGCGTCCTTCGGGCTCGCGATCCTTATCTTCACCGTCACGCTGTTCATTGAGCGGCCCTTGGACTTTTCGGCCTTTCCGACTGTGCTGCTGGCGTCGCTGATGTTGCGCCTTTCGTTGAACGTCTCCTCCACCAAGCTGATTATCGGCAACGGCCACACCGGAACCCGCGCCGCCGGCGACGTGATCGAAGGTTTCGCGAATTTCGTCATGGGCGGCAGCGTGTTCCTGGGCCTCGTCGTGTTCGGCGTCCTGCTGATCGTCAATTTCATGGTAATCAACAAAGGCGCGACCCGGATGGCCGAGGTCGGGGCCCGTTTCGCGCTCGACGGAATGCCGGGCAAACAGCTGGCCATCGACAGCGACATGAGCGCGGGCGCCATCGACCACGCCGAAGCTCGCCGCCGTCGTGAGGTCGAACAGGCGGAAACGACCTTCTTCGGGTCGCTCGATGGTGCGTCCAAGTTCGTGAAGGGCGATGCGATCGCCGGCTTGCTCATCACCCTTCTCAATATCGTCGTCGGTCTTCTCATGGGAACGGCGGTTCATGGCATGCCGATGGCTCAGGCCTTTGAAACTTATGCGATTCTCACCGTCGGTGATGGGCTCGTCAGCCAGATCCCGGCGGTCATCATATCGATTGCGTCCGCGCTTCTGCTGGCTCGCGGCGGGGCCACTGGGGCCACAGATCTTGCGATCGTCGCGCAACTCGGGCGGCATCCGGCCGCGCTTTTTGCCGTCGGCTTTCTGATGGTCCTTTTCGGGCTGGTCCCGGGGCTTCCATTCGTGCCGTTCCTTCTCGGCGGCGCGATCCTGTGCGCGTGCGGCCTGATGACAATGCGTCGGAAGCCGGAGCAGATCGCGGGAGAGGAAGGCAAGAGCGAGATGACGAGGCCGGTCACATCGCTCGGAGACATACTCGACGTTGACGAGATCCACGTGCAGTTCGCGGGCGATCTGGTGGAAATGGTGCTTGATCCCGGTATCGGCCTCGACGCGCGCATCTCGAACATGCGCAATCACATCGCGTCGACCTACGGCCTTCTCATCCCGGACATCCGGCTGACTGACGATACCGGGCTCGCAGATGGTGAATACGTTATCCGGATCCAGGGCGCCGAGCAGGCTCGTGCGTCCCTACGGCCAAACCGGATGCTCGCCTTGTTGGGGGCTGAGCAGCGCAGCGAAATTCCGGGCGATGATGTTGATGAACCGGTATACGGCGCGCCGGCGCGGTGGATTGATGTGGAGGCGACCGAGGACGCGGCCATCGAGGGTCTTACCGTTGTCAGCCCTCCGGAGATCATAGCGACGCACCTGCTCGAAGTGATCCGGTCAAATCTTGGCCGTCTGATGACACATCGCACTCTGCGCAGGTTGCTGGACGAGATGGTTAACCTTTCGGATCAAACCAGGGCGGCCTCCAACCGACGGATGCTGGATGAGCTGGTGCCAGACAAGGTGCCATTCGATCTGCTGCTCGCAACGCTTCGAAATCTGCTCGATGAACGGGTTTCCATTCGGAATTTACCGCTGATCCTGGAAGCCGTTGCCGAGGCAAGGCCGATGTATCCGACGATCGACGGCATCGCGGAGCACGTTCGCCAGCGCCTTGGTTTCCAGCTCGTCGCGGAACTGCGACGTGAAGACGGAACATTGCCGTTGATACAGCTCGCGCCGGAGTGGGAGCAAACTTTCGGAAACTACCAGATAGGCGGAGACAAGGGTGGCGACGTGGCTCTGCCACCGGACGAGTTCAATCGGCTCGCCAATGCCATCGCGGAGAAGGTTTCAGACGCGGCGAGCACGGGTGTTCATCCCGCTGTCATCACGAGTGTGAAGCGTCGCCGGTTCCTCAGCACCGTTCTGGCGGCCAAGAAAATACAAAATCCGGTGCTCTCTTTCGAGGAAATCGGCATCGATGCCCGGCCCTCGTTGGTAGGATTGGTCCCTGCATGACGGACGTCCTCGCCGCCCTGCCAATTGCGACTGAAACCTACTGGGTCGCTTGGGCCGTCTTCCTCAGAATTGCGGGGCTGGTCGCGCTGCTTCCCGCATTCGGAGAGCAGTCCATCCCCGTCCGGGTCAGGTTTGCCTTGGCAAGTGCCTTTACACTGCTGACGTTTCCGCTCGTATCCTTCGAGGTCTCCCCGGCACCGAACCTGTTGGCGGTCCTGACAGAGCCGCTCGTGGGGCTCATCTTCGGCCTTTGGTTAAGGTTAATGGTGCATGCGATGCAGATCGCGGGAACGATCGCGGCTCAATCGACATCGCTCAGCCAGATATTCGGCGGATCGGCAGGTATCGATCCGATGCCGGCGATGGGCAACGTTCTGGTTTTGTCGGCCCTTACGCTCGCCGTGATATCCGGCCTCGGGCCGAGCTCCATCGAATACGTCCTGTTGAGCTACACCATCGTTCCATACGGAACTGTGCCGTCAGCCTCGGTGCTCGTGGAACTGGGTGCTTCCCGGATCGCCGACGCATTCGCGCTTGGTTTCGCGTTGGCGGCACCGTTCCTGATCGCCTCGATGCTCTACAACGTCACGCTTGGGGTCATTAATCGGGCGATGCCGCAATTGATGGTGACCTTCGTCGGGGCGCCGGCGATCACGGCAGGTGGGCTCTCGATGCTGGCGCTGTCCTTTCCCTATCTGCTTTCGGTCTGGCTGACGCGGCTGGCGGGAGTCCTCGACGGTTCGGCGTTGCTTTCACCATGAACGATGACGTCGGCGACAAGAGTTACGAACCGACTCCGAAAAAACTGGATGACGCGCGAAAGAAGGGTGAAATTACTAGGTCGGCCGACCTGACGACTGCCGCGGGTTACCTCGGTTTTGCGATCGTCTGTCTGCTGTTCGGGGAGGCGATGGTGACCCGTCTTGGCGGGCGCCTCGCCTTGATTATCGACCAAGCTGGGTCGACGCGTGCTCCGCCGATCGTAATCTCCAGCCTTGTCGGGCCGGTCGCTCCGATCATCTTTCTACCCGGCCTTGCCGCACTGATCTCGATCGTCGCCCGGAACGGTCTGCTGTTCACAACCGACAAGCTGAAGCCGAAGCTCTCGCGAATTTCGCCAATCGCAACCGCGAAGCAGAAGTTCGGGCGGTCCGGTCTGTTCGAGTTTCTGAAGAGCTTCACCAAGCTGCTCGTCCATTCGGTCGTGCTTGGTTTCTTTCTGAACGCAAACATGCCGCGAATATTGACTGCGCTTACGCTCGAACCGTCTGCGGTGCCGGGCGAGCTCTGCACCCTGGCGCTCGACCTCATTCTTCTCGTTCTCATTGTAGCGGCGATTATTGGTGGCATCGATGCGATTTTCCAGGCTCAGGAGCATCGGCGCAAAAACATGATGAGCCGCAAGGAAATCATGGATGAAACGAAGGAGTCCGAGGGCGACCCTGCGATGAAGCAATCGAGGCGGCAGAAAGCGGTGGAAATTGCGACGCGCAAGATGGTCGCTGAAGTCCCGAACGCGAACGTTGTCATCGTAAATCCCACGCACTTTGCCGTCGCACTGAAATGGAGCCGGGAGGCCAAAGGCGCTCCCGTTTGCGTCGCCAAGGGTGTCGATGAGATCGCGCGCCGGATCCGTGAGATTGCTGAAGAAAATAACGTGCCGATACATTCCGATCCACCGACTGCGCGTGCGCTTCATGAACTGGTAGATGTCGGCAAGGAAATTCCTCCGGACCATTACAAGGCGGTGGCCGCTGCGATCCGGTTCGCCGAACTTGTGCGGGAAAAAGCGAAATGGCGGTGAAAGCTCAGGTCGAAAATGCCGAACGGCTCTGCCAGTTAACGGATGCCGCCTATCTGGCGGAACAATCCGGCCTCGCCCGGATGAGTCGGGAGGCGGAAGCGCTTCGCGCTCACCTGGTCGGGCTCGAGGTCGGTCAGGTGCAACGCGCGAAGACACTCGCAACAACCGGGCCGGACGAGGCACTTCTGTCCGGAAGCGATCCGCTGTGGGAGGCGTGGGTGGAGTCTCGACGCTCGGACCTTCGGACAGAACTCGCACAGCTTCGGGCGCGGATGGAGGCGCAGAAGGATCGTCTTCGCGTGGCTTTTGGCCGCCGTCAGGCTGCCGAGGCCATACTGGGTAAGCTTAAGGGATAAGATCGTTAGTCCTGAACGTCCTGCCGAACGATATCAATGATCAGGACGTCAACAACACGGTCACCAAGCGTCGCTTTTGCCGCTTGTCGAAGGCCCGAACGCAAGATCTGCATGTTCGATGCGCTCGTGAAATTGCCGCTGAAGCCACCGATGTTCGCATGATCGAATAGAACCTGCAGGAACTGGTCCCGAAGGCGTGGTTCTCGGGAAAACACTTCTTCCGTGGCCCCGGGTGCAACCTCGAGGCTGATCGACAAAACAACGAGCGCGCCGACTTCTTCCTGCTCGACCACCGGGACGATGAATTGATTGTTCAGCCTGACGAATTCGCCGTCTTCGGTTGGTCCGTCATGGTCGTCTGAAATAGGCTCCTCCGCGTGCTCCTGTTCGGCATCCCCACAAGGCGGAAGCGCGCCATCGATGAGATCGGCGCCGGCAGGTTCGGCATCATCGTCGGACCCACCAAGGACAAGACCAGCACCCACCCCGGCACCAGTGCCAGCAATCAGCAGAATTATGGGTAGAATTAGCGCTTTCATGGCGTGTCCTCAGAACGGCAGCATCGCGTCGACGGCCTGTTGCCCGTAGCGAGGCTGCTGAACATCTGAAATATCGCCCCGTCCACCATAGGAAATTCGGGCGGAGGCAATCTTGTCGTAGGTGATCTCGTTCTGGCGGGTGATATCCTCGGGCCGGACGAAGCCGGAGACGAGAAGTTCGCGCAATTCATTGTTAACCCGCACTTCCTGGCTGCCTGATATGGACAGAACACCGTTCGGCATGACGTCGAGGATCGTCGCGGCCACGCGCAACTCGAGCCGTTCGTTCCGGCGGACGGATCCGTCCCCGTCGGCGGAGCTCGACGAGGTGACCGAGACCGCGTTCTCGAAACTCGCACCCTCCGGCAGTTCGGGCGCCAGTCTTTGAGGGATGCCAAGGAGTTGTGGTAGCGCCAACGACTCCGCTCCCGACCGCGATCGAGATGTCGAGTTCGATATCTCCGCGCTGTCGTCGATTTCGATCACCACGGTCAGGATATCGCCGCGCTGCACGGCACGGCGGTCGCCGAGCAGGGAGCCCCGGTCGCCGGTCCAAAGCGATGCGCTGTCGAGCGGCGGCGTGACCGGCGCCGTTACTTCCACCAAGGGTAAACCGTACGTCATCATCGCGTTGTGCTCTGACGTCGCGCGGGCCGGAGATATGTCTGGCGCGCGGCCAACGCGGCTCAATTGGTCGCAGCCGGCGAGGGCGAGGCACAAGACCAAGCCGACGCGTGCGGATAACACATTACTCAGAGACATAGGCGGACCCATCCGTTCCGATGCGGGCTGTCACGGTGTTCCGGGAGGAGAGGTTCATCACCCGGATCAGATCACCCTCAGAAGCGCGGTCGAGCGCCCGACCTTCGGTCGCGATGCGCAGACCCGAGCCGTCGTAAATGAGCGAAACCAGTTGGTTGCGCTCTACGATCGTCGGCGGCCCTACGTCCGCCGCGCGTACTGGGCGACCCGCATAGATTGCAACGCGGGCTTCCAGACCGATCAAGCTGGACGCATCGTCGGTACCGCCAGAATAGCTCCCCCCGTCGAGCGTGAGGTCACCGGGGGCGATCAGTTGGAACGGCCTGATGGTCCGCGTCGCAACCAGGGTGTCTGCGCCGGCTGGCGGCGCCAGTAACAACAAGAGCGCCAATCTGCGCATCAGCGCACCTGCACGGTCGCCGCAAGCATCTGATCTGCGGCTGTGATTACCTTGGAATTGAGTTCGTAACCACGTTGCGCCTCGATCAGGTCGGTCACTTCCTTCACCGGGTCTACCGAGCTGTCCTCAAGGAATCCCTGCTGCAACGTGCCGAGACCGTCTTCGCCGGGGACCGCGACCAGCGGGGGGCCGGACGCCTCGGTTTCGACGAACATGTTGGAACCGATCGCCTCCAGCCCCTTGGGATTCGTGAAGCCGCTCAGGTTCAGTTGACCAAGGCGCTCGGCCGCGACGCGATCGCCGAAGTAGGCGTAGACTTCACCCTCCGCGTTAACAGAGATGGAGCGCGCGTCCGCCGGGATCGTGATTTCGGGGATGACCGGAAATCCTTCGGAGTTGACGATCAGCCCGTCGCCCGTCCGCTTCAGTGCACCATCTCGCGTGTAGGCCGCGCGACCGTCCGGCAGGGTGACCTCAAAATAACCGCTACCCTCGATCGCAAGGTCAAGATCGCCGCCTGTCGCGGAAAGCGCGCCTTGAGCCAAAACCATGGACACGGATGCGGCCTGAACGCCGAGTCCAAGCTGAACACCCGTCGGTAGCACAGTGCCGTCCGACGCGTTGATCGTTCCGGGACGCGCGGTTTGCTGATAATGAAGGTCCGCAAATTCCGCGCGTCGCGGGTTGTAACCGGTCGAGTTCATGTTCGCGAGGTTGTTGGAAATAACCTCGACCCGAGTCTGCTGAGCGGACATGCCCGTTGCGGCGATCTGAAGTGCTCGCATGGTTAATCCTCCTATTTACCTAGTGTGCGGATCGCTTCGCGGACTCTTTCATCCTCTCGATCGAGGAAATTCTGCCCCAGTTCGTAAGCCCGCTGGACCTCGATCATCCGCGCGATCTGCAGAACCGGGTCGACGTTGGAGCCTTCCAGAAATCCCTGGACCAGTCGTGATTCACCATCTGGCTCGAAACCACCGTCAGCCCGAAACCGAACGCCGTTCTCCCGAATTAGGTTGGTCGCATCGAGGGGGCGAACCACGCCAATCTGCCCGACGGGCTGTCCGTCGGCGGAGAGCGTTCCATCCGAAGAAATCGCAATGGTGCCAGCGCCTTGAGGGATGAAAACCGGCGCGCCTCCGGCGTCGAGAACGGGATAGCCGTCCGAGGTCACCAAGTCGCCCTGCGCATTTGGAGTGAAATTGCCGTTCCGGGTCAGCCGCTCGCCGTTCGGCGTAAGGACGAGAAAGAAACCCTCGCCCTCGATGGCGAGATCGAACGTACCACCGGTCCGGCTTAGTCCACCCTGCGACAGGTCATTGACCCGAGTATTCGCGCGGGCCATCGACAGGCTTTCATGGTTACCGCCGAGACGAGACACCCATTCGGAAAAGGTCACGCCTTCGCTCCGAAAGCCGGTGGTTGAGCTGTTGGCGATGTTGTTCGCGACGACCCGCATCTCGTCGAGAAGTCCGGACTGCCGTGTCAGCGTGGTGTAGGTCGTGTTGGTCATGGTTAATAACCGATGATGAGCGGGATGAGCGAAGTGGCGAAGAAGTCGACGAGCGTGTCTGTCATGAACCCCATGGTCACCCAGAAGACGGCGACGATCGCCGCGAGTTTTGGCACGAAGGTCAGCGTCATTTCCTGGATCGAGGTCAGCGCCTGAAACAGGCCGACACATAAGCCGGCGACCAGCGCGACCGTGAGGATCGGAAGTGAGGTCGCCACCGCGATCCAAAGACCTTCGCGGACGACATCGTAGAACTCGCCCTGCCGCATCATCAGATCGGCATCCTCAGGATCTCTTGATACGCTTCGACGACCTTGTCGCGGACTGCCACCACGGTTTCGAGCGCCAGTTCGGTGCGGGCGAGCGCCTGAACCATGCTGTGCGGGTCGACTTTGCCGGCCATGCCGCCCATCGCCGCGTCTTCGCCGGCCTCAAGGGTCGCCATGAACTCATTGGCAGCCTGCCCAATCGGGGAGGATGTCGGCGCGGTGGCATCGCGGTTCTTGTCATAGCCGTGGGGGAGGAGGCTCGTTCTGAGGTCCATCTCTTTGCTCCTATCTGCGCAACAGTTCGAGCAGTGAGGATGACATCTGTCGGACCTGCTCGAATATCTTGAGGTTCGCCTCGTAGCTGCGTTGTGCTTCGCGGGCGTCTGCGATCTCGATCATCAGGTTGACGTTGGAGCCGTCGTAGTGGCCGGTTGCGTCGGCCAGCGGATGTTCTGGATCGTAGATGCGGGACAGCTGCGACAGATCCAGCCGAACCGGGCCGACCTGAACCGCGCCAGTCCGTTTTCCGCTTTGTAACTCTTCCCGGAATGCTACGGTTTTACGGTGGTATCCGGGCGTGTCGGCGTTGGCGATATTTTCGGACGTGTGTCGGATCCGGGCCGCTTGCGCGCTCATCCCGCTGGCCACGATGCCGAAGGTATCTGAGAAGCCAGCCATGTCATTTCCGCCCGATCGATAGACGGAGAACATCCATGGCGTGCTTGTAGATCGCCAACGCCTGGACGTGCTCGCGCTGAATTTCGACGGCGTTCACCATCTCGACCTCGATCGAGACGGCATTGCCGTTCGGTGCAGGCTCTGCCCGGGTCGGCGTCGCTTCAGGCGCCTTCATGGCCTGGTGCCCGCTTCTACTGGCCCTCGGCGCGAGACCGCCTTCAGCGAAATCCCGGAACGGCGGGAGCTGCCGGGCGATGTACCCGGGTGTGTCCGCGTTCGCGATGTTCTGCGCGGTCAGAGTTTGGCGTTGCGCCGCATGCTCGGCCATTGCGGCCGAGGTCCTCATTACAGTCAGGTTTTCGTACATCGGGGCTTCTCCCTCGATTGGCTTCAACCAAGCCTTAAGGGGCATTTCTTAAGGTCGGGTTGTCGCCATTGGGAAAAGGCATCGAATCTTATGGAGTCTCTTCAGTTGGTCACCAATCGAATGCAGGACCTGCGCGCGCGCCACCTCATGGGTCGGGTGACGGAGGTTCGCGGCCCGACGCTGATGGTCTTGGGGTTCGGCACGGGCGTTCGACTGGGGGATCCGGTGTCGTTGCCGTCGCTGAACAATCGCCGTGGCGAGGTCATTGGCTTGGCGTCCGACGCGGCGATTGTTCTGCTGGAGGGCGGCACCGCAGGCATCAGCCTCCGGACACCTGTCCGGCTGGAACCTGCGCTTCGGTTTGCGCCAGGTAATCACTGGCTTGGTCGGGTCATTGATCCGGAGGGTCGGCCGCTGGATGGAAGGCCGTTGCTGCCTGGGATCGGTGCGACGCCGCTTTCGCCGGAGCCGCCGCCGCCACATGATCGGCGGGCTATGGGCCCACGCCTTTCAACGGGGTTTGCCGTATTTGATACATTGCTTCCCTTGGCTCGCGGACAACGGATCGGGCTGTTTGCGGGTTCTGGCGTCGGCAAGTCGACTTTGCTCGGCGACTTGGCGCGGAATGTTGAAGCGGACATCGTGGTGATCGGTCTGGTCGGCGAACGCGGACGCGAGCTGCGACAATTCGTTGAAGATGTGCTCGGCGATGCCGGGATGAAACGCTCGGTTGTGGTCACGGCCACATCGGACACATCCCCGCAATTGCGTTTGAAGTGCGCCTCCGCAGCAATGGCAACGGCCGAATATTTCCGAAATCAGGGTCGGCAAGTCCTGCTGCTGCTGGATAGCGTCACACGATTTGCCGAAGCTCAGCGAGAGGTCACGGCGGCGCGAGGCGAATCCACTGGCCTTCGCGGTTTTCCAGCCTCGACTGCGACCGCGATTGCGAACCTTTGTGAGCGAGCTGGTCCGGGTGTCGGAGCCTCTGGCGACATCACCGCGATTTTCACCGTTTTGGTTGCCGGATCTGACATGGAAGAACCGGTTGCAGACATGCTGCGGGGAGTACTGGACGGTCATGTGGTTCTGGATCGGAAGATCGCTGAACGCGGTCGGTTTCCGGCCGTCGATCTGTTACGTTCGACCTCCCGTTCGCTACCAGGCGTTGCGTCGGAGAGTGAGAATGCGCTGATCTCTGAAACGAGGCGCTTGCTCGCCACATACGAGCGCTCGGAAATGATGATCCAGGCTGGCCTGTACGTCTCAGGAACGGACAAGCAACTTGATCGGGCCGTGCGGTTGTATCCTGATTTGGACTCGTTCTTGGCAAGACGTACCAACCCCGGAATTCGCGACTATGATGTTCTTCGCCGTTTGCTTCTTGATCAAGGATGAACCTTCTCAGGAGAAGTAGGAGCGATAATTTTCTGCGGCTGATTGTACCAGTGCCAAGGCGGTATTCGCACCGCCATTGGCTGCGATCGCATTTGCCTCTGATCTGATCAGGAACAGACGGATGAGCTTCTCCTGAACTTCGGGTTTGCTGAAGTCGGCTGGCTCGTCCGTGCCGAGAACAGCCTTCGATCGATCCATCAGCTGGTCTCGCTGTTGGTCAATGTCGATGCGTCCGAAGCTTGTGGAGAATCCCAGCGCCGTTTCAAACACCGATCTGAGAGGCGGGCTCCCCATGATGCCGAACCATCTGGCGTTCGACGTTTGGTGCAAAGTCAGGACCTGGTCGATACCGTCCGAGAGGTTCAGCGCGAGCCGCATGTCTTCGTTCGTCTCACCGACGGCCAATTCAAATTGACGGTCCTGATACTTGTTCAGGATCTCTTCGGGAAAGCCTTCGTACCACGTCCGACCTGCGCCGCCGACATCTCCAAAACCCATAGCCTTGGACAAGCTGAGGTAGCGCTTGTCAGACAGCCTGTTGGCGAATGACCCGCTATCGATCGACCCCTCTTCCAGAACCTTTCGAATGAAGGCGGTCGAGTTGACGTCCTTGTCCAAACCGAACGCACCGAGGGCGACTTGGACAAGTTGCCGGTCTGCCATGAATTCATCAAGTGATGTAATATTTGCGATATTCTCCCGGAAGTAATTTGTCGCTCTGCTGATTGGGGCCGATGACTCGAATGCTTGTTTCTGGATCTCCAACGTTCTTTGCAAAAATTGCCAGCCAGCATATCCAGACAGGGGAACCGCTGGACGGAATGTCATGCGTCCCGTCCCATGGCGAGGAGCCGTGCCTCTCGCGGCAAAAGTGCTCTCAGGTGTTTAAGTGACTTGTAAAACTCTCTCTCGGCAACCGCGTCCGTTGCTGCTGAGAGATGTGACACACTGTCTTCATCGCGCAATACGAGGCTCAGTTGTTCTATTCCACGCATGAGTTGAAGCGCTGCGTCTTCTTCTTCGACGTCGCCGGAAAGCACCAGTTGCGCGATGTAACAGACCCTTCGGACTGGGCTGTTTACTTCAGTTGGTCGAATGGCGTCCCTCAGTCGCAAGATGTTCGCGTTCGGTGTCAGAATAGAAAGCCTCGAGCGACGGTCCCCATTCTCGATTACGGCGCCGTTCACCAGGACACGTTCCCTCGGGCCCAGCTTCAATACGAGGCAAGTCATCTGGCTGATCCCGAAGACAGACCGCGCATGACCGCTGTGTTTACTTCGATCAAGGTATCTATCGTAGCCTCTCCTCGGAGAACCTTGCGGCTATGAGCGGCGACGAACTCGGCCAGATAGAAGATCCGCGCGCGCAGTTCTTCGGGCAGGCCGTTTTGCTCGTCCACGACTTCACCGGCCAGATGGTTCCATATACGGCGGTTGTCGAAGAGCGCTTCAGAAAGTCGAGGCATGTCTTGGCTCTGAGCTGCATTCCGGATGCGGGACGTCACTTGCCCCAAGAGTTGCAACTCCGTCGCCCGCTCCGTCCTCACGGCAGAGGTCTTGGGCGCGTAGCCTTGGCGGGCACGTTCAATGACGTTCACGTCGTCATCCTTTCGGGACTGAGTGTCGGCAACGCAATTTCATCGGGGAGCTGTGAAGGGGAGGCGCGATAACGCCTCCCCGACGCTCTTACCGGAAGAGCGAAAGGATCGACTGCGGCGCCTGGTTGGCGATGGACAGCGCTTGAGTGCCCAACTGTTGCTGGACCTGCAGCGCCTGGAGGCGGGCCGAAGTCTCTTCCATGTTCGCATCGACGAGGCTCCCGATGCCGGACTTCAAAGAGTCGGTCAGATCGGAAATGAAAGTCGCCTGCGTTTCGATACGGCCCTGAACCGAGCCGAACGAAGACGCTGCTTCCGTCGCAGCCTGGATCATGCCCTCGATCGCACCGAGCGCGGTCTGAGCGCCGCTCTGGGTGGAAACGTCGAGGGTTTCCAGCTGAGCAAGCGCACCGGTGCCGCGCTCTTGGGTGAGCGTGATGCCGATACCCGCTTCGCTGGTGAGGTTCTGAACATCGAGCGTGCCGGAGCCGAGCGTCAGCGAGAACTTCGTGTCGTCGAGTCCGGCAGCCATTAGCCCGTTCTTCAGGCCGGACAGAACGGCGTCCGCGTTGTCTCCTTCACGAACGACATAGCTGCCCTCCGTATTCCCCACTTTGAGCCGCATCACGTCACCTTCGACAAGGCCGGTCGTCACTGCCGTGTCAACGCCAGCGTCGCTGGACTTGAGCGCCGTGGAGCCGGCAGCGGCACCGGCTGCATCAAGGAAGGCGGCGCCGAGCGCGACCTGAGTGGTATCGTTGGCCCCGCCATTCTCGGTCAGGCTCGCCACCGAATTGGTGGCGGCGGTGAGCGCATCACCCGTCGTCGTCGAGAGGTTCTGAGCATCGATGCCGATGCTGGAAACAGCGACGCCACCATTGGAATCGCGGTCCAGCGACGACAGGATGTTGGTGCCGACGTTCCCGTTCGTGTTGAAGTCGGAGGCAGAGCCATCAACAAGGTTCAGACCATTGAACTGGGCTGCGCCCACGACTGATTTGATCTGGTCGATGAAGGCATTGACGTCGTCCTGGATCTTCGAGCGATCGACGTTGTCCGCCTGTGCATCGACGATCTTGTTCTTCATCTCCGTCAGGAGGTCGGTCACGGCCTCGGAGGCCTGCCGGGCCACGGCGACAGTCGATTCACCGAGAGCGAGGCTGTTCGAGATCGCCTTGAACCCCTGAACGTCGGACTCCATGACTTTGGAGATTGCCCAGACCGCCGAGTTGTCCTTTGCGGTGGCAACGGCCTTGCCGGTGGAGATCATCGACTGGGTCTTGCCGAGATCCTGATTGATGGACTTCAGGGTCTGCAGCGCCACCATGGCGCCGTTGTTGGTCAGAATGCTGGACATTTGGACTTTGGTCCCTTTCTTTCGGGCGCTTTGCGCCTTTGGTCATAGAAACAAGAACCGCGGGATTTCCTGCGGCGTCGATCGTCATTCTGACTGAGATTAGACTGAACGTTTCTGTCCAGGTTTGCGCAGCCGTTCGACTGCAGTGCCGAAACTGAACTTACTTCCTGAAGAAAGTTCTAACGGCGAGGCTCAGTATTACCAGACTTTGTGTCGATTCTTAGACTTTCTTTCTGAAATGACTCGACGTGGTAAATCGTACCTCAGTATTGCCCGCCGGCGCGTAGAACAAAGGTCCATTACGCACCCTTCGCACCTCTTCGAGTCGTCGTTTCGCGGCAGAAACGCCATTCATCGCAGACCGCAGTAGGGTCGCGTTTTGTTCTGCCTTCTCCTCTAGTGCTGTAAGAGAAGATTCGGCGACCTGGTTTCTCGCGAGCCGCTCCAAATGGAGGCGCTTCTGTTCGGCAATCAGGGCAAGCTCGCTGAAATCACCTGAAAGGATAGCAGTCCGCTCTTTCCGAAGTAATTCAGTCAGCAGTGATATTGTATTGTCGGTCAAGCTTGCAACAGAAGGTGTTGGTAAATTGCTTCTGAAAGCCCGAACCCTCCGTTCTCCACGATGATCGAAGAATGTGCCTCGACTAGCAGTGATGTGAATTGCTCCTCACCTATGCCGCCGCTGAAGCTTTCTGAAAATTCATGAAGCCCCGCCGACTTTAACATTTGAGATACAAGGGTCGTCTCGATCTGTTTCGCAGCAGTCCAGATAGATTTGTCTGGAAAACTTGAGGGATATGTGTGGGTCATGCTGCCTCCAAAGTGGGTCGGGCGGAATATAAACTGCCGCGTATGAATATTCCGTTAGTAATTTTGCGCTATTAACTTGCGTGATCGTAGTAGCTGAATGAAATCATGCAGAATATTTCGGCCCTTCGGGCAGACCAAACGGGCGTGTCATTCGAGATCGGCAACCTGTCGCCCAAGTACTCTTCGGCGGACTTTGCAGCGGTGCTCGCTGTTCTGAGCGACGGGGAACTTACAGCCGCTAGCGAGTTCGGGCTGCCCACGGAGTCAGCGGTCGGAGAAAGCGCTTCCGATACTGAGGCGGCCGCAGACGTGCTTGATATTGGCAAGCTAGAAGAGGGCGCATTTCCTGCTGAGCAGCATCACGAATTGACTTCGTCCGCGGGTGCCGAGGTGCTATCGCCGCCGGTATCCGCGCCGAGTTCTACTGAGGTTGAGGGCGGATTTTTCAGTTCAGCGGATACCATCAACCTTGAAGACCCTCACGGTGATGAAGCAGCGGCTGACCGCAACCAAGCCCCAATCCAGACGCCTCATCAAGTCCTAGTCGAGTCTGCTTCGAACCGCAGTTTCGACGGTGAAACAGATCTGACGCGGATAGAAACGTCGGCCAGAACGGAGGGCGCTCTGATACCGGCTGACCGTCAAGGGTCGGAAACGAGCGCGGTTACTGCGCGTGCGCTTCAGGCGGCTGAGGAGGCGCCAATGCTGGAGAATCAGGAGCGCTCGGTCGAGATGCTTGAGCGCGAGGTGGTCGAGTCTCCAAGACAGGTGCCCGGTGAGTTGGTTTCCAGTTTCGGGCTGACAGGAAACGCGCTCGTCCAGAAAGATGCGTTTCTCAAGCTTGCTGAGCCAACGGACCATATAGATCGACTGTTCGTAGCTGTAACAGCCAGCCCCCGGTTGAACCGGCCGGAGGTCGATTTGACTGAAGTCGTGCCAGATCGGAAATCTGCCTTATTAGATTCCTCTGCTTCGATTCAAGTGGAGCCCAAGACTGAGCCTGCTACCCGAGGCACTTCTTCCGCTCTTCTCGCCTCTCAGGCCGAAGCCAAACTGGCGCAGGGCCGAGAGTTCGAACTGCCAGCCACAACTGCGCCAACAGATCGGCTCGCCCCAAACCCAACTCCAAATGCTATGCCGCAGTCTCAGTTGGCCCATCAGGTCAATCGGCAACTGGTCGTCTCAATCCAGAACAACCCGACAGGGACCACGGAGATCCGGCTCGATCCGCCAGAGCTTGGGAACGTCAGGGTCAGCGTCAGTCACACCGAGAGTTCGTTGCTGATCACGCTTGTCGCCGATCGTGCGGACACGTCCGAGATGCTTCGCCGGCATGTCGCTGTTCTGAGCGAAAGCCTACGCAGCGCTGGTTTCGCGGAGGTTAACATTCAACTGCCAGAGCGAGGTCAGCAGTCATTCGACCGGCGGGGTCAGGGGCAGGCAGAAGGCGACTCGATCGAAGTCGACCCCGACGGAGTGCTCGAAATCGTCGAGCGGCCCACCACAAAACTTGTCAGCCTGACCGGTCTAGACCTGAGGCTTTGAGGAGGAATCATGTCTGGAATTGAAGCGCTTCAGAATGGCACAGCGGCCCGGAACGCATTCGCGGGGGCGGCGACGGAGGAAAGCAGTTCGATCAGCTCGGATTTCGAGACGTTTCTCAAGATGCTGACGGTGCAGCTGGAAAACCAGGACCCCCTTAATCCAATGGACTCGGCGGAATATGCTCTTCAGCTTGCGACGTTTTCCGGGGTGGAGCAGCAGGTCCTGACCAATGATCTGCTGAAGGCGATGACCGTCCAGATGGGAGCAGCGGGTTTGGGCGAGTACGCCTCCTGGGTTGGCCGTCAGGCGCGCGTCGAGTCGCCGGTTGCGTATGATGGCACCGCTATTCCGGTCGTGGTCGAGCCGCCGGACGGGGCCGAAGCGGCATTTCTGGTGGCTCGCGACGATACAGGCCGGGAGCTTGACCGCCGCTTGATCGATGTCGCCGACGGCGAGATCCAGTGGAGGCCGGACGTGGCCCTTACTGAAGGGACGATAGTGTCGTTCAGTGTCGAATCGGTCGCCGAGGGAGAGGCACTCGACGCTGTGCCTGCGCAGGTTTACGCGCGGATTGAAGAAGTCAGGGTCGAGCCGCGGGGCACAGCTGCCGTCCTGCCCGGCGGCACAGTGGTCCCGGTCGATGAGATTACGGCGCTCAGGGATGGCTGATGTCTTGGCGCCGGCCTGATATCGTTGCGCGTACGGTAAGGCTGCTGAAGCGTGCTGCCAATCCTAACGCCAGGCGCGGCGAACGAGGGTCACAGCCCGGCGCCGATCAGAACGCCGGCGGCCATCACGACGGCGCCGCCAAGTGCTGCCCACGGCCAGCTGACCGGATGAGACGTTGGTTTCGACGGCGTCGACTGCCGGATCAGCGCCGCTTCGGCGATGTGAGGCAGCTTCGGACCGAACCGGGCGAGAACCTCTGCCGTACGGGTCAGATCCTTGGCAAGCGCCGTGGGGCCAAGGCTCTTCTTGATGTACTCTTCGACGACGGGTTGGGCGACTTCCCAGATGTTCATATGCGGGTCGAGCGATCGAGCGACGCCCTCGACAACGACCATGGTGCGTTGAAGGAGGATCAACTCCGTCCTTGTCTCCATGCCGAATCGCTCGGTCACCTCGAAGAGATAGGCCAGCAGACGGCCCATCGAAATCCGGGAGGCGTCCATGCCGAATATCGGTTCCCCGACAGCGCGAAGGGCGCGGGCGAACTCGTCAACGTCGCGATCGGCGGGAACGTAGCCAGCCTCGAAGTGCACCTCGGCGACCCGGCGGTAATCGCGGCGGATGAACCCGAACAGGATCTGGGCATAGACCCGACGCGTGTATTCGTCGATGTGCCCCATGATTCCGAAGTCGTAGGCGATGATATCGCCGTTCGGCGCGACCTTCAGGTTTCCGTGGTGCATGTCGGCGTGAAACATGCCGTCCCGCAGCGCGTGGAGCAGAAACAGCTCCAATACACGTGCGGCGAGGCGTCGCGTATCGTGGCCGGCAGCTTCGAGCGCCGCGACATCTCCGAAACGCGTGCCGTCGGCCCATGTCTGGGTCATCACGCGGCGTGCGGACAGGTTCCAGAGGATCGAAGGCAGGCGGAAGCCTTCGTCGCGCGCAGTGTTGGACGCGAATTCGGACGCGGCGGAACTCTCAAGCCGAAGATCGAGCTCACCAAGAACTACACCTTCAAAATGCGTCACGACGTCGATCGGATGAAGGCGACGAGACGCGGGAGACAGGAACTCGATCACCCGGGCTGCGAAGTAGAAGGCGTCGATGTCCCGGCGGAAGGCGCGTTCGATGCCAGGGCGAAGGACTTTCACCGCGACATCCTCACCCGTTTCGGCAAGGCGGGCGCGGTGAACCTGCGCGATCGAGGCGGCGGCAACCGGTTCGGAGAACTCGCTGAAGGTCTCGTCGACCGAGATCTCAAGCTCCCGCTCGATCTCGGCCTTGGCGACCTCTCTCGGGAAAGGCGGGAGCTGATCCTGCAACACGCGCAGCTGCGAGGCGAGGTCCGTGCCGACGACATCCGGGCGGGTCGACAGGATTTGGCCGAACTTGATGTAGGCCGGGCCAAGCGCGTTGAGCGCCCGCGTCGTCGGACCCATGTCCGGATCGCCCTTGTAGCCAAGCCACTGGAACGGCCACATCAGGCAACGGATCACGATACGGACGAGCGGCGGCGCCTCGAACGCATTCATCACGAAGGTCATGGCTCCGGTCCGCTCGAGCGTCGCGCCGGTGCGGATCAGGCGAAAAATGTTATGCGGACCGCGCACTTACAGCTTCCAGCCGGAATGCAGGCAGGCGACGCCCATCGTCAGGTTCCGATAGGCGGCGTTTCCAAAGCCGGCATCGCGGATCATCGAAAGGAAGGTGTCCTGATCGGGGAACCGGCGGATCGACTCGACAAGGTACTGATAGCTGTCCCGGTCGTTGGCGATCATCTGACCCATTCGGGGAATGACGTTGAACGAGTAGAGATCGTAAAGCTGCCTAAGCCCCGGGTTCGGCACACGCGAGAATTCGAGCACCATGAGCCGGCCGCCGGGACGCAGGACTCGATAGGCCTCGACCAGCGCATCCGCGGGGCGGGTCACGTTCCGGATGCCGAAAGAGATCGTGTAGACGTCGAAGCTGTTGTCGTCGAAAGGCAGCGCCATCGCGTCGCCGACCACCCAGTCGAGCTGGTCGGACAGGCTCGCCGCCTCGGCGCGTTTGCGCCCTTCGACCAGCATCGGCTCCGTCAGGTCGAGAACGGTGGCGTGGCCCTGGCCCGCGCGTTTGAGGAACCGGAACGAGATGTCGCCGGTCCCGCCGGCGACATCCAGCAGGGCCTGCCCGGGACGCGGCGCAAGCCAGTCCATCATGGCATCCTTCCAGACCCGGTGGATACCGACGCTCATCACGTCGTTCATGACGTCGTAGCGGTTCGCGACCGAGGTGAAGACGCCCCGAACGCGACCGGATTTCTCGTCTTCGGGTACCTCCTGGTAGCCGAAGTGAGTGAACTTCTCTTTATCGTCTGTCATCGGCTCTTGCGGTCCCTGGCACCCGCGCCTTTCTATAGGCGCTCCCCGGCGCAGACAACGCGCCGTGAAGAAAGGAAAGCGCGCGATGCCCGAATTGCCAGAGGTCGAGACAGTCCGTCGCGGGCTGGCCCCGGCTATGGAGGGGGCGGTGATCGACCTCGCGCAGGTCAACCGCCCGGACCTGCGCTGGCCGTTTCCGGAGCAATTCGCGGACCGCCTGACCGGGCGCCGGGTGCTGCGGCTCGGCCGACGATCGAAATACCTGCTGGCGGAACTGGACGGAGACGAAACCCTGATCGTGCATCTCGGCATGTCGGGGCGGATGACCGTCAGTGGCGACCCGCTTGGTCAGTTTCACCACGACCACCCGATGCCGGAGAAGCACGACCATGTCGTTCTGAACATGGGAAACGGGGCGCGGATCACATTCAACGACCCGCGTCGGTTCGGGGCGATGGATCTCTGGCCCAGTGCGGAAGTCGAACGGCACTGGCTGATCCGGAACCTCGGTCCGGAACCGCTCGGTAATGCGTTCAGCGAGGGATACTTCGTCGAGCGGTTGAAGACGCGCAATACGCCGATGAAGGCGGCCCTGCTGGATCAGCGCGTCGTCGCGGGACTCGGCAATATCTACGTGTGCGAAGTCCTCCACCGGGCCGGAATCGACCCGCGTCGCACGGCGCGGCGGGTGTCCGACCGTCGCCTTGCGGCAACGGTTCCGATCGTGCGCGACGTGCTGTCGGAGGCGATCGAGGCGGGCGGTTCTTCCCTGCGCGACTATCGCCGGGCTGATGGCGAACTGGGCTATTTCCAGCATGTTTTCAGGGTCTACGACCGGGAAGGTCACCCCTGCCCAAGGGAAGGCTGCGGGGGTACGGTGACACGCATCGTACAATCGGGGCGTTCCACATTCTGGTGTCCCGCCTGCCAAAGATGATTTGACCCCGGTCGCGCCTTTGTTAAGCGTGGGGCCTCCGCCTTTGGCTACTGGGAACCGAGACATGGCCTACGAGACGATCATCGTCGAATCCTCCGACGACGTCTGTACGATTACCCTCAACCGCCCCGACGCCATGAACGCCATCAACCGGCAGCTCCTGAAGGAGCTGGTGAAGGCGCTCGAAGAGGCGGACGCGAGCGACAAGGTACGCTGCATCATCCTGATCGGGTCGGAGAAGGCCTTTGCCGCCGGCGCCGACATCGCCGAGATGGCCGACAAGAGCTTTGTCGAGATGTACACGGAGCAGTTCTTCGCCCGTGAATCGGACAAGTTCGCCGGCATTCGCAAACCGATCATCGCCGCCGTGTCGGGCTACGCGCTCGGCGGCGGGTGCGAGCTTGCCATGATGTGCGATTTCGTCATCGCCGCCGATAATGCCAAGTTCGGCCAGCCCGAGATCAACCTCGGCATCATGGCCGGGATGGGCGGCACGCAGCGGCTGACCCGGCTCGTCGGCAAGTCGAAGTCGATGGACATGCACCTGACCGGTCGCTTCATGGATGCCGAAGAAGCGGAGCGTGCGGGGCTTGCCAGCCGCGTCGTGCCGCTGAAGAAGCTCAAGGAAGAGGCCCAGTCGGCCGCCGGCAAGATCGCCGAGAAGTCGCTGCTGGCGTCGTCGGCGGTGAAGCAGGCCATCAACCGCGCCGAGGAGGTGTCCCTCTCCGAGGGCATGCGCTTCGAGCGGACGCTGTTCTACGCGCTCTTCTCCACCAACGACCAGGCCGAGGGCATGGCCGCGTTCCGCGAGAAGCGCGAGGCGCAGTTCCGCGACAAGTAGTCGGGGCACTGCCACAGATTACCGGTTTCCAACCGCGAAAATTGTCGTTATAGGGCCGCGCTACATGCGCGTGATGCCCGCTTTGGCAAGAGTCGCCGGGACAGATGGTCCCGGACCCGGGGATCCGTGCGCCGAATTTGAAACGTATCCGACCCCGGAAGAGGACCCAGAGACATGGCAAATACGCCCCAGTCCAAGAAGCGCGCCCGTCAGAACGAGCGCCGCAACGCAGTCAACAAAGCCCGCCGCTCGCGCATCCGCACCCAGCTCCGCAAGGTCGAAGAAGCGATCGCCTCCGGTGACAAGGACGCGGCGACCTCCGCCCTGCGCGCCGCCCAGCCCGAGCTGATGCGTGGCGTCACCAAAGGCGTTTTCCACAAGAACACTGCGTCCCGGAAGATCTCCCGCCTTTCGGCCCGGGTCAAAGCGCTCGGTTGACCTTACGGTAAAGGCCTTTTGCAGTTCCGAACAAAGCGCGCCAACTCGGCGCGCTTTGTCATTTTGGCAACAGTGCGATTACAGCAATTCCTTCGAGTCATGTGGATTCAAGGCGCTCTCAGATTCTCTTCACGGACCCGCGACGGAAAGCACTGAGTCAAGCGAGTTGTTCTGTTGTGGGGGCTCCGAACCCCTTGCTAGCTTGAGCAGGCGATTCACGAGCGCACACCTGGGGGAACATGGAGAGTCGTCCCGGGGGAAAGCGAAATGGCCGGAACCAGCTGCTTTGGTTCCTGTCTGCTGACCCTGACGCGACTCTGGCGAGACACCACGGGACGGCACAAAGCTGCCGTCGTCCCGGAGGGCGTCCTTTGCCCGCGGAAGGTCGATGGATTTATCCACACGGCCCGGTCCGAACCATGATCCAGAGTGACCCGTGCCGGCGCTGCCGTCGATGGGCGGAGTGCCTGCACGGGCCACTCGAAAACTGGCCAAGTCGCCCTGCCATTAGGCGTGGCAGGGGACGTTGACGGCTTGCTTTCTCCCAGGCGTGCGACGCGGTCGCAGGTCGAAAGGGGCGCGGGGTCGGGACAGACCTCGTCCGGGCAAATCGAAAACAGGACAGGCTGGTCA
>NZ_CP065916.1 GCF_016134045.1 Pelagovum pacificum
ATGCTGCTGCGCATCGTCACCGCGATGGGGCGGCTGCAGAAGCAGCTCATCCTGCTGGCCGTCGACCTCGCGCTGATTCCGGCCGCCTTCGTGCTGGCGCTGACCGTCGATGCCGAGGGGGCGGGGCTGTCGCTGTTCGTCTCCCGGCCGGTGGAGCTCTGGGGGCTGATCGTGCTGATGACCGGCGTGGGGGCGCTGTTCTCGCACCTGCTCGACCTGCACCGGGTGCAGCTCAAGGCCTACGAGCAGCAGGCGGTGCTGCGCACCGTGATCTTCGCGCTGCTGGTCGGTTTCGCCAGCGCGCTGGTGCAGCCGCTGCTGTTCGCGCGGATGCTGCCGGCGACGACCTCGGTGATCTTCACCATGGCGCTGATGATCATGTCGGTCACAGCGCGGTTCGCGATGCGCAACCTGCTGATCGACCTCTACCGCCGGGGCGGCGGGCGGCGGAAGCGGGTGCTGATCTACGGCGCCGGCCAGACCGGGGTGCAGCTCGCCTCGGCGCTGAAGACCGACGACGCGCTCGAACCCGTCGCCTTCGTCGACGACAACCCGACGCTGCAGAAGATGATGGTCGCCGGCCTGCCGGTCCATGCGCCCGTCCGGCTAGAGGCGCTGGTGAAGGAGCTCGAGGTCGACCGCATGGTGATCGCCATGCCGTCGCTGTCACGCCCCAAGCAGGCGCAGCTTACCCGCCGGCTCCAGGGGCTCGGCGTGGAGGTGCGCACGCTGCCCTCCTTCTCGGTGCTGCTCGAGGATGCGGGGGAGCTGAAGGACCGTCTCCAGCCGGTCGACCCGGTCGCCTACCTCGGCCGGCGCGGGCTCGAGCGGGACATGGAAGGGATGCATGTCCTCTACGAGGGCAAGAGCGTCATGGTCTCCGGTGCCGGCGGCTCCATCGGGTCCGAGCTCTGCCGGCAGGTGCTGTCCTGCGGGCCGCGCCGGCTGGTGCTGTACGAACTGTCCGAACTCGCCCTCTACCAGGTGGAGCGCGAGCTGATCGACCTCGCCCCCGCCGGGGTCGAGGTGGTCGCGGTGCTCGGCTCGGTCACGGACGAGGACACGGTGACCCGCACGATGGCGCTGCACGAGGTGGAGATCGTGCTCCACGCCGCCGCCTACAAGCACGTGCCGATGGTCGAGCGGAACCCGCTGTCGGGCCTGATGAACAACGTGATCGGCACCCGCACGCTGGCCGAGGCCGCGCTGGCGCGGGGCGTCAGCCACTTCGTGCTGATCTCCACCGACAAGGCGGTGCGGCCGACCAACATCATGGGCGCGTCGAAGCGGCTGGCCGAACTGGTGATCCAGGATCTCGCCACGCGGTCGGGCTCGACCCGGTTCTCGATGGTGCGCTTCGGCAACGTGCTCGGCTCGTCGGGGTCGGTGATCCCGCTGTTCGAGGAGCAGATCGGCCGCGGCGGCCCGGTGACGGTGACCCATCGGGAGGTGACCCGCTATTTCATGACGATCGGCGAGGCGGCACGGCTGGTGCTGATCGCGGGATCCTTCACCGAGGGCGGGGATGTCTTCGTGCTCGACATGGGCAAGCCGATCCCGATCATGAAGCTGGCGCGCGACATGATCGAGGCCTCGGGCTACTCGGTGCGGGACGAGGAGACGCCGGACGGCGATATCGAGATCCGCATCACCGGGCTGCGACCGGGCGAGAAGCTGCACGAGGAGCTGCTGATCGGGGCGCAGATGCTGGGGACGCACCACCCGAAGATCCTGCGCGCGCTCGAAGGTCACCTGAGCCAGATCGAGGTCGCCACCGCGCTGAAGGCGCTGCGCGGCGCGATCGAGACCGGCGATGCCGAGGCCGCCCGCGAGGCGGTGCGCCGGTGGGTCGACGGCTACACGCCCTTCGAGGAGACGCTGGCCGACGAGGCCGGGCTTTAGGCGCGAGAGGACCGGGGAGGCTGCGGACCAGCCCGGACGGTGGCAGGTCCGCCGACCCGCAGCGCCGTTAACCGGGTCTTCACGCAGCGCACGTATCAAATTTTCGTCGAAAATTTGGGGTCAGGGGGCTGTCTGCCCCCTCTTGGGCCGTGCCGGCCCAATTCACCCCCGAGAATATTTGTCGGCCCGAAGAAGACGGGACGTCGGGCCCCGTTGAAGATGTTTCGCGTGCGAAACATCTCCGGGGGTCATCAGCCTGCCAGGACCGTCGACAATCTCTGCAGGCCGGCGGCCAGCAGCTCTTCGGCGCGTTCGCGGCTGTCGGCCTCGACATAGAGCCTGAATTCCGGCGCGTTGCCCGAGGGGCGCAGGTGGATCACCGTGCCATCCACCGTCGTCATCCGCAGGCCGTCCGTCGTATCCTGCCCGGCCTCTTCGCCGGCGAAGGCGAGGAAATCGGCGCGGGCGGCCGCATCGGTGAGCAGGCTGTCGAGCAGGGCGCGGCTGCGCTCGGTCGGGATCTCCTGCAGCCGGTCGGCGGCGGTGAAGCGCGCGGGCTCCGCGGCGACGAGGGCCGAGAGCGCGCCGCCTGCGGCGACCAGCGGCGCGACGATCGGCAGGAAGCTGTCCCGCGTCGGCAGGGCGGGCAGGGGGCCGGCGGGGCCCTCGGCCTCGAAGCCGAGCAGGAAGCCGCCGTTCGCCTCGTAGCCCGCGACCTTGCCGCCGGCCTCTTCCATGCCGGCGATCACGAAGGGCGAGCCGATCTTCGTGCGCAGCACCCGCCCGAACCCCTTCTCGAGCACCCCGGAGTTGGAGGAGATCGGCGTCACCACGACCTCGGCCCCCAGCATCTTCGCGGTGATCTGGCCGAGCACGTCGCCGGGGATCACCCGTCCCGTCTCGTCGGTCAGCATCGGGCGGTCGCTGTCGCCGTCGGTGGAGGCGATGGCGTCGAGCCCGTGCGCGGCGATCCAGGTGGTGAGCTGCGACCGGGTCTCGGGGTCCACCGCCTCGGTATCGACGGGGATGAAGATGTCGGAGCGGGCGAGTTCCACCACATCGGCACCGAGGCCGGAGAGCACCTCGGCCAGCATGTCGCGGCCGACGGCGGAGTGAGCATAGAGCCCGATCCTGCGGCCCGTCAGCGCGGCGGGGCCGAAGGCGGAGACATAGCGGGCGACGAACCGGTCGGCGGCGGCCTCATCCGTCTCTGATCCGCCTGAACTGCCCCCCGGCGCGGCGCCGAGCGCGCCGGTGATCGCGGCCTCGTCGGCCTTCGTGATCTCGCCCTTGCGAGTATAGAACTTCAGCCCGTTGCGGTCGGCGGGGATGTGGCTGCCGGTGACCATCACCGCGCCGGCGTCGGCCTCGAGCGCGGCGAGGGCGAGGGCAGGCGTCGGCAGGGCGCCGCAGTCGGTCACGTCGGCCCCGGCGGCACGGGCGGCGGCGGCGACGGTGGCGGCCATCTCGGGCGAGGAGGGGCGCAGGTCGCGCCCGATCAGCAGGCGCCCGCCGGTGTCGCAGCTCGCCAGGAAAGCGGTCACATGGTCCGCGATCAGCGGCTCCGTCATCTCGACCACCAGTCCGCGCAGCCCGCTCGTCCCGAATTTCGGCGCCATGTCTCTCTCCTGTCCGGATGCCCTGTCCGTGGTGGTAGCGCCGCAGTGATGACAGGTCCATGTCTTGAGGCTTGCACGGTTCCGGGTCATGTCGGAATGAAGGGCAACCGCCTCTGGCAGGAGCATTTGAACATGAAGATCGCGATGATCGGGACGGGCTACGTTGGCTTGGTCTCGGGTGTTTGTTTTTCGGATTTCGGGCATGACGTGGTGTGCGTCGACAAGGACCCGGGCAAGATCGACCGGCTGACCCGGGGCGAGGTGCCGATCTACGAGCCGGGGCTGGACGAGCTGATGGCCAAGAACGTCGAGGCCGGGCGGCTGACCTTCACGCTCGACCTGAAGGACGCGCTGGCCGAGGCGGACGCCGTCTTCATCGCGGTCGGCACGCCGACGCGGCGCGGCGACGGGCATGCCGACCTGACTTACGTGATGGCGGCGGCGGAAGAGATCGCGCGGACGGCGGATCATTACGTCGTCGTGGTGACCAAATCGACGGTGCCCGTCGGCACCAACCGCAAGGTCGCCCAGACGATCCGCAAGGCGAACCCCGAACTCGAGTTCGACGTCGCCTCCAACCCCGAGTTCCTGCGCGAGGGCGCGGCGATCGACGATTTCATGCGCCCCGACCGGGTCGTGGTCGGCGTGCAGACCGACAAGGCCGCCGAGGTGATGGCCGAGATCTACAGACCGCTCTTCCTGCGGGACTTCCCGATCATCACGACCGATCTCGAGAGCGCGGAGATGATCAAGTACGCCGCCAACGCGTTCCTCGCGACGAAGATCACCTTCATCAACGAGATCGCCGCGCTGTGCGAGAAGGTCGGCGCGGACGTGAAGGAAGTCTCCAAGGGCATGGGGCTCGACGGTCGGATCGGCAACAAGTTCCTGCATGCCGGGCCGGGCTACGGCGGCAGCTGCTTCCCGAAGGACACCAAGGCGCTCGCCCGGATCGGGCAGGAACATGCCGCGCCGATGTCGATCGTCGAGACGGTGATCAAGGTGAACGAGGACGTGAAGCGGCGGATGATCGACAAGTTGCTGGACCTCTGCGACGGCAGCTTCAACGGCAAGTCGGTGGCGGTGCTTGGCGTGACCTTCAAGCCCAACACCGACGACATGCGCGACGCGCCGGCGCTGACGATCGTGCCGGCGCTGGTCGGCGGTGGCGCGAAGGTGAAGGTGGTGGACCCGCAGGGCCGCCACGAGGGCGAGAAGCTGCTGCCCGGCGTCTCCTGGGTCGAGGACCCCTACAAGGCGGCGCGCAACGCCGACCTCGTGGTGATCCTGACGGAATGGAACGAGTTCCGGGGGCTGGATCTGAAGAAGATCGCCAAACACATGACGACGCCGCGCCTCGCCGATCTGCGCAACATCTACGGCCAGAAGGACGCCAAGCGCGCCGGGTTCGAGGCGTATGTCTCCATCGGGCGCAGGCCGGTCGAGACGGAGTGACGTTCCGGGGGCCCGGCCCCCGGATTTACCCCTTAACCGTTGAAGAGCAGGTCGGTGTTGCGGGCCACGCCGATCGCCGTGCCGAAGATGTCGAAGATCGAGCTGGTGCTGATCAGCGGGCTTTCGGTGACGTAGACGAGGTCGCCGGGCCGGATCTGGAACTGCCCGGCGGAGAACAGCCCGTCGGCCGAGGTCAGGTCGATCGTGAAGACCGTGCGCGTATGGGATGGGCCCGTCCGGTCGGTGCGCACCGCTTCGGCCGGGTAGTGGCGCAGCACGAGGATGCCGCGCGCGTCGGCCCGGTTCTCCTGCACGCCACCGATGATCGACAGCGCGTCGGTGGCCGTCACCACGTCTTTCGGGAAATCGTGCAGCGCCTCGCGACCGGCGGCGCCGAGCGAGAGGAAGTAGCGGTCGTCCTCTTCGACATAGACCTTGTCGCCGCCCCGCAGGGTGGTGTCGAGCGACGGGCTGTCGAGCAGGCGGCTCACCGAGGTGCCGTAGATGTCGGAGCCGCGCTGCAGCCGGATCTGGGGATTGTTGGTGCCGGGCGGCACGCCGCCGCCATCGGCGATCAGGTTCATCACCGTGTAGTCCTGGTCGGGCAGCGGATAGCTGCCGGGACGGGAGACGCCGGAGACGAGGCTCACCGTGTTGGCGCGGCCCTCGGCCATGCTGAGCTGCACCTGCGCGGAGGGGGTGACGACGAAATACTGTTCCTCGATCCGGGCGCGCGCCGTCTCGGGCGCCATGCCGGCGATGCGGATCGTGCCGATGTAGGGCAGGAACACGGTGCCGGACGAGCTGACGCGCATCTCGGGCAGGGTGACGAAGCGCTCGCCCACGGCGGTGAGCAGGCCGTTGTCCTCGGTCGACCAGATGGTGACGCTGACGAGGTCGCCGGGGGCGATGATACGGGTGTTGGGCTGGTCGACGCGATTGAGCCAGCCGAGCCGGTTCTCGCCCACGGCGGGCCAGGAGGCGAAGGCGGCGACGGTGTCGCGCGTCACCTGTTCGACCGCGAATTCCGGGATGACGGTGCCGTCCTCGGTGGTCTCGCCGGACGCGGCGAGCACCTCGCGTTGCAGACCGGCACCGCGCGGAGCGCTCTCGCAGGCCGCGAGCAGCGTCATCAGCCCGAGAAGGACGATCCGAATGGTCTTCATCAATCGTGCCCCCCCGGCAGGATCATTCAGCGGATTCTTATCCATTGGCGCAGCCCGGGGAAACCGGACTCTTGCAGTCGTGACCGGAATGGCCCGGAGCCTGTTGCCCCGGGGTGCCGGTCACCCTTCTAGATGTTGTAGTACTCGCGGTACCATTCGACAAATCGTGCCACCCCGTCGGCGACGGGGGTTTGCGGGGCGTAACCCGTCAGGGCGCGCAGAAGCGTCGAATCGGCCCAGGTCGCCGGCACGTCGCCCTTCTGCATCTCCATCATGTTGCGCACCGCCGCGCGGCCGGTCGCCGTCTCGATCGCCTCGACGAAGTCGGTGAGGCGCACGCTCTCGCCGTTGCCGATGTTCACCACGCGCCACGGCGCGGCGGGCGACAGCGTGTCATGGGCGATCCCGGGGCGGGGCGCGTCCGCCTGCGGCGGGGGGGCGTCGATCAGCAGGGCGATTCCGCGGACGAGGTCCTCCACGTAGGTGAAGTCGCGCCACATGTCGCCGTGATTGTAGATGTCGATCGGCGTCCCTTCGAGGATGCCGCGGGTGAACTTGAACAGCGCCATGTCCGGCCGCCCCCACGGCCCGTAGACCGTGAAGAAGCGGAACATGGTGGTCGGGATCCGGTAGAGATGCGCCCAGGCGTGGCCCATCGACTCGTTGGCCTTCTTGGTGGCGGCGTAGATCGTGAGCTGGTGGTCGGCCTTCATGTCCTCGCGGTAGGGCATCTCGGTGTTGGCGCCGTATGCCGAGGAGGTCGAGGCCATCAGCAGGTGATCGACCTCGTGGCGCTTCGCGGCCTCCATCACGGTGAAGGTGCCAATGATGTTGCTGTCGAGGTAGGCGCGCGGATTTTCGAGGGAGTAGCGCACCCCGGCCTGCGCGGCGAGGTGGACGATCACGTCCGGCTCGAAGGCATCGGCCAGCCTGTCGAAGGTCTCCGCATCCTCGAGCATCCCCTCGGTGGCGGTGAAATGCTCGTTCTGCAGCAGCACCTGGTGGCGCCGCTGCTTGAGCGTGACATCGTAGTAATCCGTCATCCCGTCGTAGCCGGCCACCTGCCAGCCCTCGGCAAGCAGCCGCTGCGCGAGGTGAAACCCGATGAACCCCGCCGTCCCGGTAATGAGCGCACGCCGCATGGAAAGCCTTTCGTTGCCTGCGGGGAGCTAGCCCGAGCAGCGGGTGGAAGGCCAGAGGGGACGGGGCGTGCGATTTGTCCGGTAATGAGTGTTATGGTTCATAATGTGACAGGCGTGCGTTGGTTTGGGCCGATCACCCCTCCTTGCCCCCATATCCCGACATATATACTCAGGAATAAACCGACCCTCCCGGAGACCCTGCCATGCCCTCACGTCCCGCCCCCCGTATCCTCACCGTCCGGAAGGCCTGGCACCTGACGCCGAACATGATCCGCGTCACTTTCGCCGGGCCGGAGCTGGCGGACTTTCCCGAGGGGCGCGAAGGGGCGAACTGCAAGCTGATCCTGCCCGAGCCGGGCGAGACGCGGGAGGCCTTCGCCGATCGTCTCGCGGCGGGCGGGCCGACGGTGCGGCGCACCTATACCGTGCGGCACTTCCGGGCGGAGGAGCAGGAGCTCGACATCGACTTCGTCGATCACGGCGACGGCGGGCCGGCCTCGGCCTGGGCGGTCGCGGCGCAGCCGGGCGACATGCTCGGCTTCGCGGGGCCGGGCCCGGTGAAGGTCGAGCACTGGGAGGCGGACTTCTATCTCTGTGCCGCCGACATGTCGGCGATCCCGGTGGCGGCCGCCACGCTCGAGGCGATGCCGCGCGACGCGAAGGGCCTCGCGATCTTCGAGGTGACCGATCCCGCCGACCGACAGGAGATCGACGCGCCCGAGGGGGTCGAGATGCGCTGGCTGGTCCATCCCGACCCGCACCGGCCGTCGGACGCGCAGGTCGAACTGATCCGCACCATGGACTGGCCGGAGGGCCGGGTGCAGACCTGCATCGCCGGCGAGCAGTCGGTGATCCGCGCCCTGCGCCAGCACCTGCTGAACGAGCGCGGCGTCGCCAGGGCGGACGCCTACGTCTCGGGCTACTGGAAAATCGGCCTCGTCGAGGACGAGCACCAGCAGTTCAAGAAGACCGAGGCGGCCTAAACATCCAGATCGATCCGCGCGATCAGGCCCCGGTGGTTCGAGCCGAGGTCGCCGCCCCAGGCCTCGAGGCCGGTGAAGGCGGCGCCCTCGCCGAGCAGCACGTGGTCGATCGGCACCGCCAGCGGGCCGAGCGCGGCGGGCCATGTCGCGACCGGCCAGCGGGCGTGGGCGAGGCCGCGCCGCTCCTCGAGCCGCTGCAGGCGGCGGCTCCAGGGGGCGGCGTTCAGATCGCCCATCACGATGAGCGGACGCCCCCTGTCGACGAGGTTGGCGACGATCCGGTTGAGGCGCCAGGTCTCGGACTGGCTCACCGACAGGTACCAGGGCTTGCCCATATGGACCGCCAGCATGTCGATCGGCCGCGCGCCGACCGTGAGGGTGAAACGGATCAGCCGGTCCGCCCCGCCCTCCATCGGCCGCAGCATGGTATCTTCGACCGGGTAGCGCGACAGGACCAGCGTGCCGCACCCCGGGTCGCAGCCGATGTGATGGGGATAGAGGTCGGCGAGACGCGCCGCCATCTCCCGCGCGGGGCCTGCCTCGGCGAGCGCGATCACGTCAGCGCCGCTGTCACGCAGAGCCTGTTCCAGCGCATCCGGCCCGATCGGGTTGGAGCCGAGCACGTTGAACCAGAGCACGGTCAGGTCCGTCTCCTCTCCGGCCGGGGCGACGCGGGAGCGATAGTCGAGCACCAGCGCCCCGATGGCGAGGACCGTCAGGACCAGCCCGGCAAGCCCGATCCACCGCAGGCCGAGCGCCAGCAGCAGGCCCGACAGGCACAGCGACAGCAGCAGCAGGACCGGCCGCATGGAATCGAGGATTCGGGCGAGCGTGCCGAACAGCTGGTTGTCGTCGCCGATCTCCTGCGCATAGACGCCGAGCCAGAGCGCTGACGCCAGCATGAACAGCAAGAGCCCGATCCCCCGCTCCAGCCAGATGCGCCCCTGCGTCAGACGGGGGCCGGTCGGGACGTGCTCTGGATGTTCGGCGGTCATGACTAGGTCCCGGGTATGCTGGCGGGATGCAGGCCCCGGACCGGGTCCGGGGTCAACCCCGTCCCCACTCCTGGCACGGCGAAATGCCGCGCTGCGGCAGGGAACGGGCAGGTCCCGTGCAGAGTGCCCGCAGGATGATGCGACTGATCAAAGATATGGGCCTAGCAAAATACGCCCAAGAATCCGGTAGCTCGTGTGTGGACTGTTACGAAACACCCCAACAGGATCGCGATCGTAGTTTCGGACGATTTGCCGATTTTTCCCGGCGCGCAATAGGACCAGCGGTCGTACAAAGCGCAAGCCGAGTTGCCGGAGCCGTGGCAACTCTGACGGCGGCAAGACGGGTTCGTCTTCCTTAACGGTCTTAACGGTTTTAACGGTCCGTGAAGCGATAATCGCCTCTTGGCCGGCTTTCCATACAGCCCCGTTGCGGAGATCCTTGGCATCGGTGTCGAGCAGGCGGCGCGGCTGATGACCAGCATAAGGGTTGTCGAATATGAGCGGCGACAACAACAGTGCCATTGCTGCCGATGGTGTGTCGGCAAAGTGGCGGAAGAACACAGCAAGATCCTGTCGGCCGGCTACAGTATACCGGTCAATCGGTCCGCAGCGCGTGTTCCAGTACTCAGAGAAGCGTATCGCTCCAGAATGAATCTCCGCGATGGCGCGGGCATGAGGATGGTCGACCGAGCTATCCCGGATGACCTCCACTGAGCCGTCTTCGCTGTCGATGTAGTCCAGTGTACTGCCGACACCTTCGTTGATAAGGGTCTCGAACAGCAGGTTATGCTCGATCAGTGGTTCGGCCCCTCCGAGCCGGGAGTTTGCTTCCGCAAAATAGAAGACCGAGCAATTTCGCATTGGCGGATGACCCGATCGGTCCGCGTAGGACATGAACATGTGCAATGACGGCGGGGTCTCGAAAAGGCTTTCCACCTTCTTGTGAATCGTCCCGCGGTAACCGAAATCAACGGTCAGTGTCGGAGCAGAGAAGTCAGTACCCCAACTCCGTGCTGCACGGAGAAAGCGCTCCCGCCTGGCCTCGACCCGGACATAATAATCCTTCCAATGGGATCGAGCGCTTTGTACGGCGATGTTGAGGATCGCAAACTCGTGAATGTCGCTGACAAGAACTTCCTCGAACGGCTTGGAACACCATTGCATGACCGCGCCACGGTCTATTTCCCACTGTTTCAGATGAAAGCGCTGTTCCATCAATGAAATCAGCGTGCCAGAGCGATTGAAGTCGTCGATCCGTACGTTGAGCAAGTCTTCAGGTTGGTAAATTTCAAGCATCGCAACGGCGGAACGGGAAACTGGCCAGTAAACCAGCTCCGGATCGCCGGGCTGTATTAAGGCTTGAGCCATCCGCCAAGGCAGCACCGTATCGCGGGCAAAGAAAACGATTTGCCGGCAGCCGCTGTCGCGGGCCTGTTGCAGAATGCTCTGCGCAAAGAAGTGCATGAGGGGACCGAGCAACAGAAATCCGAGCTCGAAGCGGGTGTCGATCAATTCCCCGTCATCTCCCTCTACCGCAACTGCCCCGTTCCGGCTGCCGCCCATGCCAAAATTATTGTGGGCATAGACCGACAGCACGGCTCCCATGCGCACGGAGTCGTTGAGCAATTTGCGATCGATACCAAGTATCCCGGCTCGGTCCATTGCCATCTTTGGCAGTGCAGGAATTTCCATCGCGATCATGCCCATGGCTTCTGCCATGGCAATGTCGCCATGCAGGTTGTCGCCAACATGCAGGCAGCGTGCGGCATCCAGACCGCGCTCCTCGAGGTAGGTGCTAAACAAAGCGCCACTGTGCTTCTTGCTGCCTGTCTCGCTCGAGACATAGAAGCCGTCCCATTCCGTAATACCACATTTCTCTAGCACCCGGGCGACGAAGGCACCGGAATGGATGAAATCGGAGATGATCGTCGTCGGTTTGCCTAGGTTGCGGGTCCATTTGTAAAGGCTGACGATATCGCGCCGTGGCACCAGGACTT
Organism: Pelagovum pacificum; assembly: GCF_016134045.1. NCBI lineage: Bacteria > Pseudomonadati > Pseudomonadota > Alphaproteobacteria > Rhodobacterales > Paracoccaceae > Pelagovum > Pelagovum pacificum. The sequence goes on from NZ_CP065916.1 coordinate 11,260, forward strand.
CGAGCTCGAGTTCCTGCTCGATTTCGACCAGTTCGGAAACTAGCTCCGCAGACAATCCGTAGGCGGCGAGCATTTCCTCATAGACGTCTTCGATCCGCATTTCGTCGGGGCCGCCAGTCGCCCGGTCGAGCCGGGCGCGGATCATTCGTTCGGTGCCGGCGCGGGTACCGGCGAAATTGTCGATCAGGCTCCGCGGCAAAATGCCGTTGTGCGTCTCAGCCAGGCGCCGCGACATCAACTCGAATACATGGGCAGGAGATAGGACCGTGCGGCAAACCAGTGTGTCGAATACATCGAAGGAAACCGCCGCTACGTTCTTGTCGCGCACCCGCGCCTTCAAGGCGCCAAGTCGTGCATCCGTAGATGCCTCTTCGCCGCCAAACGCACCTCGCCAGAGCGTACGACTGCGCTCAAGATTCGACATCGCCACAATATCGCCAGGCGACTGGTCCACGAGCTTAGCGTCGGGAAACCGCTCTATCCCTGCTTCGCCCTGTCGTTCTTGGAAAGCTTCGAGCAATGATCGTAGGTAGGTCGGATCACGGAATAGCCGTTCGCGGGAAATGTGAGTCCGCGTCAGCATCGCCGTGAGAAACGGTGACAGATCGCGTACCGGCGCCGCATGCCCATCCTTGAAGCTCACGGAATCCGCCAGCGGTGCGAGGTGGGATCCCGAAGGAGAAATCAGTCGCTTGCCGAGGATCTTGGCCTGTAGGCCAAGGGTGCTCGATACCGAGATAACCGTCTCTGACGCGGAGATCAGGTACTGAGAGATGTTGTCGAGCGCCTCGAGCCCGAAATCGTAACGCAGGTTTGGCCAGACCTGTCGCAGCCGATCAATGTTGCTGTTGTCGATGATCCGCTCCGATACCAGTGATCCAACATATTGTGTGGGCAGCACATCGGTTTCGGCGGGGGCGGTGGCCAGCACTGTCTCCAGCAACTGGAATTGGGTCTGGAAGGTCGTATTGTCTTTCCAGCCGAAATAGTCGGTTATCTGCATTGGCATGAGGCAGATGTTACCGGCAAACGACAGGCCACAGCTTGTATCAAGGCAATTCCGGACATCCAGATCGGAAAAATGCTTGAGATAGAGGGCACGAAGGTCGCCGAATTCGGCCAGCGCCTGATCAGATACCCGCGTAGTTGTGGGATCTTCATTTGCGTACCAGCAATCGCCATATAGGCCGACCGGATCAAAGGATATCAGCGGCGGATAGGGTGGACGCATGAATGCACCGGGCATGATGTCGAGCACCAGTGCATCCGGCCAGAGCCGCCGGAACAGGCCGGTCGGAGCTTCCCAACTTATGATGACATCCGGTTGCCACCCCTTCAGTCGAGCCTGTAATTCCGCCTCGACCAAGGTGATTACTTCGTCAGGAAGCGTCTCGCGGTAAGACCGGGTCATGAAACTGTCCCAGCCGGTTTCGTTCAATTCGGGAACACGAAAGCCAAGGATCGTGTTGGGCTCTACTCCGTGGGGGCGCGCCGATCCCTTGAGTTCCCGAGCGACGTAATCAGAGGCAAGGATACGAATTTCGGTATCCCCGTCGCGCAACAGCGAGGAGGCAAGCGGTAGAAGATTCGTCTTGTAGCTGCCAAGTCGAAACAGGGGCATGCCCATGTCACTGCCCAGGTTGGACAGAAGCAGAACCTTCATATGTTGCCCTTTCGACTACTGATGATCCGTGCCCTGATATGGGCGGTGTATAGCAGAGACAACCGGCTCCGGACTATGCAGACAAGCATGCGGCAGGCTGACCTCACTCCCGCCGCATCACCACGTATTCGCCGCCGGCGCCGATCAGCTCGCGCGCGTAGAGCTCCTCGAAGCCGGGCGCATCGAGCTGCTCCCAGTGGCGGCGGCGGGCGGCGACGACGAGCGGTTCGCCACTGTCGATCATCGCCTGCATCGCCTCGGCCTCGTCGACCTGCACCACGTCGCGGCCGGCGTAGTAGCTGAAGATGCCGGGATAGGTGCGGTAGGCGACCGGGGTGGCGCCCTCCTCCGCCCCCTGCCCGAGCAGTTCGGCCGGCTGGCGGGTCGACATCGTCTCGTTCAGCGCGGGCAGCAGAAAGGCGGCGAGCGCAAGTGACCAGAGTGCCATGAGCCCCGCCGTCGCGCTCAGCGCCGGGCCGCCAGGCAGGCGGCTCACCAGTGGCAGGGCGGCGGCGATCAGCAGCAGCCCGCAGAGCAGTGACGCGCCCCAGCCGGTGCCCTCGGTCCACGCCGGCAACGAGGCGATGACGCCCCCGAGCAGGACGAACAGCAGCGCGACCCCGATCCGGGCGGCGCGCTGCGGTGCGGAGGTCAGCAGCAGCCCGAACAGCAGCGCCAGCTGCGCGAGGATCGGCAGCACGTAGACGCCGACCTTGCCGTCGAGCGAGGACAGCACCGCGAAAGTGGCGAGCGCGCCGAGCGCGAGGGCGGAAACAGGCTCTGTTCCGGCCCAGGTTGCCCGGAAGGAGGACCCGCGCAGCCCTGCCACCATGCCCGTCCAGGGCATCAGCAGAAGCGGCAGCATCCAGAAATAGAAGGTCACCGGCTCAGAATGGTGGAACGTATCGACGGCGCGCGCGACGACCTGCTGGCCGAGGATATCGCCCATCAGGAAATCCCAGCCCTCGACCGCAACGATCCCGACACCCCAGAGCGAGACCACGGCGAGCGCGACCAGGAGCCCAAGCAGCGTGGTCAGCGACACCAGCCGCCGCCACTGGCCCCGCACCAGCGCGGGCAGAGCCACGGCGGCGAGCGGCAGGAGCAGGCCGAGCGGCCCCTTCACGAGGATCGCAAGCCCGGCGAGCGCATAGCCGCCATAGGCGACGGAAGCCGGTTTCCCGCCGATATAGTGTCGATAAAACGCCGCCTGCGCCCAGATCATCAGCGCGGTGAACAGCAAGTCCATCCGCACGTAATGCAGAAGCAGGCTCATCGCCGGCAGGGCCAGCAGGACGAGCACGCCCCCGGCCCGTCCCTCGCGCCCGACGCCGACCGCCCGGCCGAGCGAGACCAGCGCGGCCAGCAGCAGGCCGGCCGAGACGGCGGAGGCGAGGTAGAGCACATGCGGCATCCCCACGCCGGGGATCAGGTCGAGCGCCCGCACCAGCAGGAAGAAGACCGGCGGCTTGTCCGGGTAAGGCTCTCCGTTCAGCCGCAGGACGACCCAGTGACCGTCGGAGACGAGGTTGGAATAGACCTCGGCATAGCGGACCTCGTCGGAGAACCAGAGCCAGTGACCGTTCAGCACCAGCAGCGTCTGGAGTGCGATCAGCAGCAGGCCCGTCCAGATCGGATAGCGGACGACCAGCGCCCAGGCCCGGTGCAGCGCGGCGCTCATGGCAGGGCCGACTTCTTCTCGCGCCGGATCAGCCAGAGGTTCCGGGCATAGATGAAGACCCCCATCGACTGGCCGAGGATGAAGACCGGGTCGGCGCGGTAGATCGCGTAGGTCAGCAGGATCGCGCCGCCGATGATCGAGAAGTACCAGAAGGCGACCGGCACGGTCGACCGGCCGGCCTTCTCCGAGGCGATCCACTGGACGAGGAAGCGCGCGGTGAAGGCGAGCTGGCCGACGAGGCCGATCATCACCCAGACGAACTCGCCCCACGAGTGGACGTGCAGGAACTGGAACAGGGCGTTATCCATCCGAGGGTACTCCGGTCAGGTGGTCGGCGGGACTGACGACGCGCTTGCGGCGGCGGATCAGCCAGGCCACGGCGACCAGGTCCACGGCGCCGACAAGGCCCCGCTGCAGGTTGTTGTATTTCGAGCTGCCGCCGCCGCGCGGCCGGTGGCCGACATCGACATGGGCGACGTCCCAGCCATCACGCGAGAACAGCGCGGGCAGGAAACGGTGCATGTGGTTGAAGGCGGGCAGCATCAGGAAGGCGTCCCGCCGGAAGGCCTTCAGCCCGCACCCGGTATCGCGGGTATGATCGTGCAGCACGCGGCTGCGCAGCCAGTTGGCGAAGCGCGAGGCGGCCCGCTTGGAAAAGCTGTCCTGGCGCCCCATGCGCTGTCCGGCGACGAGGCCGAGCCGCCCGGTCTCCGCCACGAGGAAGGGCGCGACCAGCGAGGGCAGCCCTTCGGGCGGGTTCTGCCCGTCGCCGTCGAGGGTGCAGATGATCTCGCCATGGGCGACGAGGACACCGGTATGGATCGCGGCGCTCTGCCCGCCGTTCCTCGGATGCCGGACGAGCCGGATCCGGGTATCCTGCTGCGCCGCCTCGGCGACGATCTCCGCCGTGCCGTCGGTCGAGCCGTCGTCGACCACGATCACCTCGAGCAGCGGCAGCGACGCGGTCTCGTCGAGGATCTCGGCCACGAGCGCACCGATGTTCTCGGCTTCGTTGCAGACGGGGACGACCACGGAGACGGGACGCATGGGCAGTTTCACAGGGCTCGGGAGGGTATGGACGGGCGTCCGGCTTCCCTAGCAACCGGGGGTGGGGTGTCAAGGAAAAGGGCCGTGTGGCGGACGCACCGGACCGGCGGCCCGGCGCCTGCGCCGTCCGGTCAGTCCCCTGCCCCGCCGCCCATCACCTGCCTCGAGCCGGTTGAGAAATGGTCCATTGTCACGCGGATAGCCGGCTGGGCGAGAGGCCCCGGTCATCGGGCCGATCCACCCCTGCGCGACCCCCGGACTATTTCATGTGCGAAACATTCCGCACCGGCCCCGTCTGCTTTGCGCTGGCACATATTTTCGGGAGCGCGAGGGCCGACGGCCCGGAAGGGGCCAAACCGCCCCCGTTCGTTGACAAGACCGGGCCCCCCGGCTACCCCCTCCGCCGCACTTGGACCACGGGGCGCAGCGCGTGACGGCGACCATCCACACGGCCTATCACAAGCCCGCCCCGATGCTCTCCAGCGCCTCGGTCCGGCCGGTGCATGTCGGGCGCGCGGTTGCCGCCGCGCCGCTGCCGGGGATGGCGGGGGACGATACCGGCGACCATATCTCGGACCGCAACGCCACCTATTGCGAGCTGACCGCGCTCTACCACGCGTGGAAACAGGGCGACGACAGCACCCACACCGGGCTGATGCACTACCGCCGGGTGCTCGACTTCACCGACAGCTACCGCTCCGGCCAGGCCGAGATCTTCCTCGACCGGTTCGACATTCCCGAGTGGCTCGACGCGACCGAGGCGTGGCTTGCCGCGGAGGGCGAGGCCTGGGACCTCGTGGTGCCCAGGCTCCACACCATGCCGGCGAGCGTCGAGGCGAACTATGCCGCCGACCATGTTGCCGCCGATTTCGAGCGGATGCGGCAGGTCATGGCAGCGCATCACCCGGACTGGCTGCCGGCGTTCGAGAAGATGGCGAAGCAGCCCGGCATCCGGCTCGGCAACGTCGCCCTGATGCGGCGCGACCTGTTCGACGAATATTGCGCCCTGCTGTTCGACGTGCTCGCCCGGATCGAGGCGCAGACCGACCTGTCGGGGCGCGACGCGCACCAGTCGCGCTACCTCGGCTTCCTGTCGGAGCGGCTCTTCACAGCGTGGGTGATGGAGAAGCAGGCGCAGGGCGCGCGGGTGCGCGAGGTGCACCTGCTCAACCTCGCCCGCGCCACCGTCACGCCCTGGATCGCGGACGACCGGCTGAACGGGCCGGAGCATGTGAATGTCGCCTTCTCGGCCGATCCGAACTACCTGCCCCATGCCGCGGCGATGGTCCGCTCGCTGGCGGAGCACGCGGATCCGGCGCGCCGCTACAACCTGTTCTTCCTCGAAGCGGACAACGATCCGGCAACGTTAGAGACGTTTTCGGCCATGCTCGCCCCTTGGCCGAACGTGACTCTGACCATGATCCCGGTCGGTGATCGCTTCGCCACCGCCTACGGGTCGAAGACGCGGGCCGTGGCAGGGCAGACGAACGCTTCCTACAACCGCTTCCTGCTGTTCGACCTGCTGCCGGGGCTCGACCGGCTGCTCTATCTCGACGTCGACATGATCCTGCGCGGCGACGTGGCGCGGATCTTCGATGCCGAGCTCGGCGGCGCGCCACTCGGCGCGGTGCGGGATCATTTGATGACCCGCGTGCTGACCGGCCCGGCGCCGACGACCGCCCCCGAGGCGCCCGAGCTCGGCACCTACCTGCGCGAGACGGTCCGCCTCGATGAGGATGGGATCCGCGACTATTTCAACGCCGGGCTGCTGCTTTTGAACTTCGCCGCGATGGACGTGAAAGCGACCGGCGCGGCGCTGCTCGAAGAGGCGCGCAGCACCCGCTACCTGTTCCGCGACCAGGACATCCTGAACCGGCATTTCGCCGGGCAGGTCCGGCTGCTGCCGGCGGAGTTCAACGTTCTGAACACCAGGGACAGTCTCTATTCAGCCGTTCCCGACGCCCTGCGGGCGGAGGCGATGGCCGCCAAGGCGGATCCGCTGCTAGTCCATTACGCCGACCGCGCCTGCAAACCCTGGCTGGAAGAGGACGTGTTGTGGGGTGATCTCTACTGGTCCGCGCTTGCCGGGACGCCGTTCCTTCAGGCGGTGAAAAGCGGTGAGCTGGTCGCCCGGCCCTCGACGTCGGAGCGGCTCACGGGGTGGGGCCGGCGCATGGCGGAGCGCTACCCGCGGCTGCGCCCGGCGATGATCGGCGCGCGGCGGGCGCTCAACCGGCTGCGCGGCGGCTGAGCGATGGCGAAACGGCTGGTCCTGCATGTCGGCGACTTCAAGTCGGGCAGCACCTCGATCCAGGTCTGCCTGCATCGCCGCGGCGTCGTTCCGCAGGATCAGAGCCTGATCTACCCCGGCCGTGCCATCGGTCACTACCGGCTGGCCCGCGCGATCCGCAGCGGCGACGAGGCGGCGATCGCCCGACTCTCCCGCCCGCTGGTGGAAGAGATCCGCGCCAGCGACGCCGACGTCGCGATCCTCTCCGCCGAGCACTTCCAGGACATGGCCCCGGCGATGACACGGGCCTGGGTCGAGAGCTGGCTGCCCGAGCTCGCCGGCGACGTCCGGGTGATCTGCTACGTGCGGCCGCACGCGGGCTTCATCCTCGCCACCTATGCCGAGCAGGTGAAGCTCGGCGTGCGCGACGACGAGGTCGACGCCTTCCTCGACTTCATCCTCCCCCTGCCCCGCGTCCAGTTCGCCCACCGCTTCGGCAGCTGGCAGCGCGAGTTCCCCGACTTCATCCTGCGTCCCGTTGTGCCCGGGCTGCTGTCGGGCGGCGACGTGGTGCGGGATTTCTTCGAACAGGTGCTCGACGGCCCCTTCACGCTGGAGGGCGAGGTGCGGGCGAACTCCTCGCTCAGCCTCGGCGACCTGGCCCTGATGCGGCGCTTCCACCGCTGGCTGCCTCTCGCCGGTCCGGCCCTGCGCGAGATGCTGGCGCTGCGGCTTCAGGACCGGCTCGCCCACCGGCCGGAGCCCGGCGCGCGGCGGCCGGTCTTCACCGAGGCGCAGCTCGACCGGGTGCGCGCGGCCTGCGGCCGGGATGCCGCGCGGCTCGACGGCATGTTCTTCGAAGGCACTCCAATGAGCGACGCGCTCGCCAATGCGAAAAGTGTGCCCGAGGCGCCGGCGGTCGAGGGACGGGTCACCGGGCGGCAGGCACGGGCGCTCGCGATGCTCGGCCCCGCCCTGCTGCGCGAGGCGGTGCAGCGCGGATTCAGGCTCTAACCCCGCACGATCCGGCCATCGACGATGTGGATGCCGCATTCCGTCTTGCCGCTTTCGGCCCAGCGTCCGGCACGGGCATCCTCGCCCTCGGCCACCGCGCGGGTGCAGGGCGCGCAGCCGACCGACGGGTAGCCCTGCGCGGCAAGCGGATGCGGCGGCAGGTCGTGCGCGGCGAAATAGGCGGCCGTCTCCGCCCCGGTCCAGTCGGCGAGCGGGTTCAGCTTGATCCAGCGGTCCTGCGCCTCGAACAGGGCGAGGTCGGCGCGGCTCGACGCCTGGTGCCGCTTGCGGCCGGTGATCCAGCAATCGAGACTGCGCAGCGCCGCGAGCATCGGCAGCGTCTTCCGGACATGGCAGCAGCGGTCGGGATCGCGGCCATGCAGCGTGCCATCGGGATCGTCGGCCTCCAGCGCGGCGGGCCGGGGCGTCACCGTCTGGATGTTGCAGAGCCCGAACGCCGCGATCAGCCGGTCACGGTAGGCCAGCGTCTCGGGAAAGTGCTTCCAGGTGTCGAGGAAGATCACCGGCACGTAAGGGTCGATGCGCGAGACCATGTGCAGCAGCACCGCCGCCTCGGTCCCGAAGGACGAGACGAGCCCGATACGGCCCGGGAAGTCCTGCCCGATCGCGGCGGCCAGCACCGCCTCCGCCCCGGCGCCGGCATGGCGTGCGGCCAGACCGGCAGCCCGGTCGGCGCGCTCGAGGCTGGAGGAGGTCTGGTACATCGCGCCCTCCCCGGGTCAGCCTACCGCCAGAGCGAGACGCAGGGGATCTTGTCCCTGTCGCAGCGATCCTTGTAGCGCACCGCGATCTCGCGGACCTCGTCCATCACACCGTCGCTGAGCTTGATCGGCTTCAGGCCGAGCCCGAGGAACCGGTCGTTGGCGACGTGCAGGTCATTCTCGGCCGCCTCGTTCCTCGGGTTCTCGAGGAAGGCGATCTCGGTTCCGGTCATGCCCTTGATCATCTCCGCCAGGTCCCGGATCCGGTGGGTCTCGGTCATCTGGTTGAGGATGTTCACCCGCTCGCCCGACTGCGGCGGGTTCTCGAGCGCCAGCTCGATGCAGCGGCAGGTGTCCTGGATGTGGATGAAGGCGCGGGTCTGTCCGCCGGTGCCGTGCACCGTCATCGGGTAGTCGACCGCCGCCTGCATGATGAAGCGGTTCAGCACCGTGCCGTAGTCGCCGTCGTAGTCGAACCGGTTGATCAGCCGCTCGTCCATCCGGGTCTCCTCGGTCTGGGTGCCCCAGACGATGCCCTGGTGGAGGTCGGTGATCTTCACGCCGTCGTTCTTGTTGTAGAAGTAGAAGAACAGCTGATCCTGCGTCTTCGTCATGTGGTAGATCGAGCCCGGGTTCGCCGGGTAGAGGATCTCCGTCTCGTGCGGGCCCTGCGGCGTCTCGACCTGCACCTTGAGGTAGCCCTCGGGGATCTTCATCCCCGCCGTGCCGTAGCCGTAGACCCCCATCGTGCCGAGGTGGACGAGATGGATGTCCTGCCCCGATTCCACGATCGCGGCGAGCACGTCGTTCGTGGCGTTCAGGTTGTTGTTCACCGTGTAGCGCTTGTGGAACGCGGATTTCATCGAGTAGGGCGCGGCGCGCTGCTCGGCGAAGTGGATGATCGCGTCGGGCTTCTCCTCTTTGATGAGGGTCAGCAGCCGGTGGTAATGTTCGCCCACCGTGAAGTTGTGGAAGCGGATCTCCTTGCCGGTGAGCTCTTTCCAGACCCGGAGCCGCTCACCGATCGGGCGGATCGGGGTCAGGCTCTCGACCTCGAGCTCGAGGTCGATCTCCCGGCGCGAGAGGTTGTCCACGAGGATCACCTCGTGCCCGCGGTTGGAGAGGTGAAGCGCGTTCGGCCAGCCGCAGAAGCCGTCGCCGCCCAGGATGATGACCTTCATGTATGTCCCTCGGGAAGTGCCGCCAGTCGGAGGCTCCTCTAGCCGCGATCGGGCACGAAGGAAACCCGCCGCAACGCGCGGCGCGGCAGGGCGGCCTTAAGGCCGTTGCGGCAGGGTTCGACCGTTGCCCCGACAGGAGAGTGCCGCCGATGTCCGATTCCTCCGACCGTCTCGCCCTGCCCTGGCTGCTGCCGGCGCAGGCGCAGAAGCATGTCACCCACAACGAGGCGCTCTCGGTGCTGGACCTCCTGGTGCAGCTCGCGGTCGAGGCGGTCGGCACCAGTGCGCCGCCCCCGGCCCCGGTGCCGGGCGAGGCGCATGTCGTGGGCGCCGGCGCGACCGGGGACTGGGCCGGGCGGGACGGCACGGTGGCGGGCTGGACCGGCACGGGCTGGAGCTTCCACACCCCCCGCCCCGGCTGGCGGGCCTGGGACAAGGCGGCGGGCGCGCTCGTCATCTGGACCGGCAGCGCCTGGATCGCGGCGGGCAGTACGGCCGAGACGCTCGGCATCAACGCCACGGCGGACGCGTCCAACCGGCTTGCCGTCGCCGCTCCGGCGAGCCTGTTCAGCCACGAGGGCGCCGGTCACCGGGTGACGGTGAACAAGGCGGGGCCGGCCGAGACGGCGAGCCTCCTGTTCCAGTCGGACTGGTCGGGCCGGGCGGAACTGGGCCTCGCCGGGGAGGACGCCTTCTCGGTCAAGGTCTCGCCCGACGGGGCGGGCTGGCTCACGGCGCTTCGGATCGACCCTGTTACGGGCGCACTCCGCCCCGTGGTCCACGATCCGGGCGCCCTGCCCTCCGCCGTGGCGGCGGGTGCGGGGGCGCTGATCCATGTCACCGGCAGCGGCCCCGCCTGGAGCGACGGGACCGACTGGCGCCGGGTCTCGGACGACAGCGTGCTCTGAGCCTACTCGGCGGCGAGCGCCGGCGTGTCCGCCACCGGCTGCCGGTCGGGCAGCAGCACCGAGATCCGGTAGCCCTGCACCGGCGCCTGCTCCATCGTCAGCCGCGCGCCGAGCACCCGCGCCAGCGTGTCGATCAGCGCCATGTGCAGCGTCACGGGGGTCGAGCTTTCGGCCACCGTGCCGGTGGTCCCCGCCGTGCTGCGCAGGCCGGGAAAGAAATGAACCTGTTCGGCCGGCACATCCTCGAGCCGCAGCTCCCCGCCGGGCACGCTGAGGTCCACCCCCACCCCGTCGGGCCGGTCGGAGAGCGACAGCCGCACGTCGCCGCATGTGGGGTCTTCCTCCCGTTCGGCGCGACTGCTCAATTTCTGCTGCGCCTGCGAAGGGCGGCGGTGGGAGGGCGGGAAGCTGGCCTTTTGCTGCTCGCGCGAAGGATCTAAAATGCGAAAGCTATTATTCGAGGCGTTGTGACAACGCGCCAAGTTTCACAGGGCGTGTCATCTTGAGGTCGTTTCTACCGTCCCAGATCCAAAAGGAACCTGAACAGCCCTTTCTTTGAGTATGGCGCGGGGATCCGTCATGCTGCCGGTCTGAGTTGAAGCGACGCGCTGGTGGTTTTAGAGGCGCCACAGGATGGAATCGAGAATGCAATGACAAACAACCCCTATCTCTTCTCCCCCAACCGTACCGCACGTCTTCGGAAAGTGATAAAGGAGGTTGAAGGCAACGACCAGAGTCTGAACACTGCTGTCACCGAACGAGCCAAGACCCTGATCAAAAGCCGTCTCCACAAAGGGACCTACGAGCTGAGCACGGATGCGTCCCGGCCTGACGGACGCCTCGTCTGCATCGGCCCTGGGGGCGCGTTCCACCAGGCCTGGACGACCGTGGACAAGACTTATGGCGACGCCAGTTGGGCTGCCCACCGTCGGGGAGCCGAAGCGACGAACCTGCCCGACATCGTGTGGGATGCTTACGATTTGGATCCCATTCCGCTGCCTCGGGGGGAAACCGAGGCGATCGTCTGCCAGCATGTCATCGAGCACCTGACCGAACCCGCCACCCACCACCTTTTAACCGAGGCGCACCGGCTGCTGCAGGACGGCGGGGTGCTGCGGCTCTCTTCCCCGGATGCCAACCTGTTCTTTGACGCCTATGATCGCGAGGACTGGGCGTTCTTCTGGGAGCATGACATCATCTACGCCGAAACGGCCTCGCCGGAACTCTTTCGGCAGATGGAAGAGACGGATCGTCGAGAATACGCGGCCTATAGCATGCTGTCGAAGATGAGTCTCGTCACCTTGGACGAGAATCCGACCACGGTGTCCTATGGCGACTGCGCTGCCTTCGTAGCCGAAGCCGGCGGCGCACAAGCAGCAGTGACTAAAGCCTGTGCTGCGTCGGACGCGGATCTCAATCGCTCGCTCGGGCGGCATATCACGTGGTGGTCCGTCGACCGGCTGCGCGAGGCCATGCGGCGTGCTGGATTCACGGATATAAGGCGATCCGCGTACCTACAGTCGCAAAGCCCGCTGATGCGGAACGCGTTCTTTTTCGACCGAACGGATCCCCACCAAACCGTATTCGTCGAGGCATGCAAGCCGGCCGAATGACCGTCAGACGAAGATTTTCGCGATCATCCGGGAGGCCCGCCAGCGCGACGCCACAAGGTAATCGTAGGGCGATCGCGCAAAACGGCGGAAGATCTTCTTGCTATGGAATGTGGCCACGAAAAGCGCAATCACGGGGTAAAGTGCAATGGCGACCGGATTCACACGGTGGGCTGGCTCATCTGCGTTGGAGCGGTCGGTATAAAGTTTCCGAGGTTCACGCTCTTTATCCTGCGGACGGCGCAGGATCTTAGCCCCTGCCACCCACATGTTGTTAGGCAACGCAAGGCCGCCCTCGTTGCGGTTGATGACGCGTCGCATCGCGGTTGCCGCGAAGGCGTTGTCGAACGTCAAATCGCCGAGATGCTCGACCAGGTCGGGCGTCGGGGCCTCGAGATAGGTTTCCAGGAAAAACGTTGTTGACCGCGTACCATGAGCGGCGAGCCGGCGGATATTGGGGGGCGTGTCGGTCGCTCAGACTGCCACGATCTAGAACTTACCGCCGGGGTTGGCGAACGCGGCGAATGGCGGGTTCGACGGGCCGCGCTGCAGCATCCTGAGCCGGGGCTGCAGGTCCGCTATGAGCCGGAACTGCGGCGCGCACGTCGCCGCACCTGCGAACTGCGAACTTGGAGTTGCGGTCAATAAGGGCTCGGAGCCCACCGTTACTGCGCGCTGAGCGAACGTCCACTCCCACTTAGCGTAAGATTTCACACACTCCCGCAAAAGACCCGATGTCGTGGGCGCCGGCGCGATCGGGGACTGGGCCGGGCGGGACGGCACGGTGGCGGGCTGGACCGGCACGGGCTGGAGCTTCCACACCCCCCGCCCCGGCTGGCGGGCCTGGGACAAGGCGGCGGGCGCGCTCGTCATCTGGACCGGCAGCGCCTGGATCGCGGCGGGCAGTACGGCCGAGACGCTCGGCATCAACGCCACGGCGGACGCGTCCAACCGGCTTGCCGTCGCCGCCCCGGCGAGCCTGTTCAGCCACGAGGGCGCCGGTCACCGGGTGACGGTGAACAAGGCGGGGCCGGCCGAGACGGCGAGCCTCCTGTTCCAGTCGGACTGGTCGGGCCGGGCGGAACTGGGCCTCGCCGGGGAGGACGCCTTCTCGGTCAAGGTCTCGCCCGACGGGGCGGGCTGGCTCACGGCGCTGCGGATCGACCCTGTTACGGGCGCACTCCGCCCCGTGGTCCACGATCCGGGCGCCCTGCCCTCCGCCGTGGCGGCGGGTGCGGGGGCGCTGATCCATGTTACCGGCAGCGGCCCCGCCTGGAGCGACGGGACCGACTGGCGCCGGGTCTCGGACGACAGCGTGCTCTGAGCCTACTCGGCGGCGAGCGCCGGCGTGTCCGCCACCGGCTGCCGGTCGGGCAGCAGCACCGAGATCCGGTAGCCCTGCACCGGCGCCTGCTCCATCGTCAGCCGCGCGCCGAGCACCCGCGCCAGCGTGTCGATCAGCGCCATGTGCAGCGTCACGGGGGTCGAGCTTTCGGCCACCGTGCCGGTGGTCCCCGCCGTGCTGCGCAGGCCGGGAAAGAAATGGACCTGTTCGGCCGGCACATCCTCGAGCCGCAGCTCGCCGCCGGGCACGCTGAGGTCCACCCCCACCCCGTCGGGCCGGTCGGAGAGTGACAGCCGCACGTCGCCGCCACGGGGCGCGCGCAGCACGCCGACATGCAGCATCGCGCCGAGCAGCGACCGGGTCGCGCCGGGCAGGTTGCCGATCGGCATCTCGCGCGGGCCGGCGAAGGTCAGGGTCAGCCGCCGGCGGTCGGCATGGAGATGTTCGAGCGAGATCGCCTGCTGCGCCAGCCCTGCGATGTCGAAGCGCTCGCTCTCGCCCGCCATGCCGGCGGCGGCCTCGTTGTCGGAGAAGTCGAGTACTGATTGCAGGGTCTGCAGCAGATCGTGCCCCGAGGCGCCGATCCGGGCGGCGTACTTCTGGTAGGCGCTGTTGCCGAGCGGGCCGCAAGCCTCGGACTTCATCAGCTCGGCGAAGCCGACGATGTGGGTCAGCGGCGTGCGGAAGTCGTGGCGCATTCCCGACAGCAGTCGAAAGCGTGCCGCGCGGTCGTCCTCGATCCGGGCGCACTGGTATTCCGCCGCGGTCAGCGTCGCGTCGAGCCGGGTGATACATTCCTGGACGCTCGCCATCAGCACGCCCGCCCCGTCGGTGTAGCGGGTCGGCAGCCGTGGCACGGTCCGGTCGGCGAGGTAGCCCGCCGCCGCGCGCGAGGCCGCGTGCACCGGCTCCAGCAGCGCGTTCATCAGGAACATCGTCGCCCCGGTGCCCGCCAGCGTCGCCGCCAGCATCGCGATCAGCACGTCGAGATGGTCCCCGAGGGACGTGCCGTCGGCAATCAGCGCATAGCCCACCGCGCCGAACATCGGCACGTGGACCCCGACGAAACTGACCAGAAGAATCTTCCCGCGGTAGCTGCGCGGCCAGCCCAGCCGCGATATCGCATCATACACCCGCATGGATAACCTCCCACTGAACCATTCAACTAATGGGTGTATCTCACTCCAAAGCCGCGGGCGTGCGGCATTAACCCGGCGTTAATGTGACAGGAGCTTCTCTTCCGCGACCGATCAGGGCGCGGAGGCGGCGACTGTCGCGCAACGGGAAAAGGGTCAGGCGTGCTTCCGCACCCAGCCGAGGAAAGCCTTGTCGGGGGCCGTCAGGCGTGGCCGACCCGAGCTTTCCCACAAGGTGCGCCATTCGGCGGCGAGCGCATGGACATCCGCGCCAGGCACCAGCAGGCGGGCGGCATCGAGCGCCTCGGGCGCAAGGTATGGGCCCGACGGCGTGGCCCGCGGACGGCGGAGACGGACCGCGAGGATGTCGCCCGGCTCCTCGGCCAGCGCGTAGTCCGGCAGGTGGTCGGCCTCGATCATCTTCCGCAGCGCCGCGCGGAACACCCGCACCGGCGCCCCCGAGCCCGACTTCTTGTGCAGCGTCGCCACCGACACCCGCCATTCCGGCTGGCGGCCGCAATGTTTGCGGGCGAGCTCGTAGATCCGCCGCTCGAGCGGTTTGCGCAGCCGGAAATAGTCGCGGCTCAGCGTCAGCACCGACTTCGCCAGCACCGCGCGGAACAGCCATTCGCTGAGCGTGACGGTGACCGACACCATCCGCCCGCCCCGGCTCTTGCGCACGATCTCCCAGCTTTCGATCAGGCCGAAGCCGCGGGTCGTCTCCTCTCCGGCGGTGGCGAGGTTGGTGGTGATGCGGGTGCCGGCGAGCCGCTCGAACGCCTCGCGCAGGCGGGCATAGGCATCGCCCGAGGTGTCGCGGTTGGTGGCGACCAGCAGGTCGTGCGCCTTCACCTTCAGCGTGCGGCTGACCTCGCGGCCGGCGTTCACCGCCGCCATCAGCTGGCTGATGCAGTAGATCAGCACGTCCTTGTCGTGGATCGTCGCGCGGCCCTTCACGCTCGGCGTGACCTCGATCGTGGTGCCGTTGTGGGCGTAGGACAGGATGCGCCGGTCGGGCCGCGTGGAGAGCGAGAAGATCGGGTGCTCCATGCTCCCGAGGTCGTCCTTGGGGCTGGCATCGAAGATGTCGCAGACGAAGAAGTCGTCCGTCGGATGCCGGACGGGCCCGAGGCCCCCCTGCCCTCTGCTGATGCTCATCGCTCTCGCCCGCTTGCCTGCTCGTCCCCGTTTTCGGGGTTTCAGTGACACTAGGGTTATCCACAGGCCGAGGTCCAGTGCGGACTCATGGATCGGAGTCGCCCGGCTCGTGGCATCGGAGTCGCCTTTTCGGGGGTTCGGAGTCGCACGCCCTTCGCCAGCGCCTTGAAGAGAAGGCGAAAACCGATCCTCGCGGGGCGCGTAACATACAACTAACAACAAAATAACCGACGAAGACTGGCCAGACGGCCCCGGGATGCCCCAATATCGGGGGGATCACGTGCGGCAAGCTACCGAATCTGGCTGAGAAAAGTGCCCGTGTGACGGTTTTCCTTCCATGTCAGACGTTTTCGGGTATCCTGACCGAAACGGCGAACATCGAAGAATGCCGACACGATCGAAGGGGCCTGAGCAGTGACAGACCTACCTCCCTATTTCCGGGTCGATCCCGACCAGGCGGCCGCCGCGCTCGGCCGGCCCGCGACCACCGACGGGTTCGAGAGCATCGCGCGGGCCTGCGCGGCGGGCCGGTCCGACCTCGCCAGCCGGGGCCTCGAGGAGGACGGCGCGCGCAAGCTGCGACTGTTTTCGACCTGGGAGATCTGCCGCTACCTGATCCCCGTCGCGCAGGGGCATTTCCGCCGCGTGCTGAAGCAGAACCCCGAGCTGCCCCAAGGCCGGTCCGAGACGGAGGGCGGCGCGAAATGGTTCACCCTCGACGAGGTTCTGCGCCTGCGCGCCCATTTCGGCGCGGAAGGATCGAAGGCGAAGAACTACCTGCCCTACCGCCCGAAGAACCAGCCGGCCAAGATGGTGGCGGTGGCGAACTTCAAGGGCGGGGTCGGCAAGACCTCGACCGCGGCGCATCTGGCGATGTCGGCAGCGCTCGACGGCTACCGGGTGCTGGTGGTCGACCTCGACAGCCAGGGGTCGATGACCTCGATCTTCGGTGGCAAGGTCGCCGACGAATGGCAGACGGTCTTCCCGCTGATCGCCCGCCACTACGGCAGCCACCTGCGCGAGGAGAACCGCCGCCGCGTCGATCGCGGTGAGGCGCCCCAGCCGCTCGACGAGACGCTGACCGAGGCGATGGAAGTCTCGACCGCCGACCTCGTCCAGAAGACCCACTGGCCCAACATCGACCTGATCGGGGCGCAGCTGAACCTCTACTGGGCGGAGTTCCAGATCCCCGTCTGGCGGATGGCCGCGCGGGGCTGGAAGCTGTGGGACGCGCTCACCGACCGGCTGGAGGCGGACGGCGTGCTCGACGATTACGACATCGTCTTCCTCGATACGCCCCCCGCGCTCGGCTACCTGACGATCAACGGGCTGGCGGCGGCGGACATCCTGCTGGTGCCGCTCGGCGCGAGCTTCCTGGAGTTCGACTCGACGGGCCGCTTCTTCGACATGCTTCACGCAACGTTCGGCTCGATCGAGGAGGGCGAGAACATGGCCGCCCGCGCGCTCGGCCGCGAGGGGCTGGCCTTCGAGTGGGACGCGGTGCGCGCCGTCATCACCCGCTACGACGGCACCCAGCAGTCCGAGCTCGCCTCGCTGATGCAGGCCTACCTCGGCCAGACCCTGTCGCCCCAGCGGCAGGATTTCACCGCCCTGATCGGCCAGGCCGGCGAGCAGGTGCAGGGCATCTACGAGGCCGACTACCGCGACTTCAACCGCGAGACCTACGCCCGTGGCCGCGAGACGTTCGATGCGACCTACGCCGCCTTCAAGGCGCTGCTGGTCGGTGCGTGGCGGCGGGACGAGACCGCGGCACTCGAGGCGGCGGAATGACCGTGCGGTGGTGCAGGGAGTTCGCAAGGCTTCCGGGTGATCCTCGCGCAAAAGGAGACATCTGATGGCCAAGCGCAAACGCCTGACCCCCGCGCGGAGCGATTACCTCGAAACGCCGTCCCGGGCCGGGTTGGAGACGAAATCCATGCCCTTCGCGGCGCCCCCTGCCCCGATCGCCGCGGTCGCGTCGGACGCCTCGGCCTCGGCCGCGCTGTCGGAACTGACCGAGAGCATGGCGCAGGCCCGCGCCGAGGGCCGCATGGTCGTCGCCCTGCCGCTGACCGCGATCGAGGAGCATTACCTCGTCCGCGACCGTCTCTCGGCGGATCCGGAGGAGATGTCGGCGCTGGTCGAGAGTATCCGCGCCCGCGGCCAGCAGACCCCGATCGAGGTCACCGAGCTTGAGGCGGGGCGCTACGGCCTGATCTCCGGCTGGCGGCGTCTGAGGGCCTTGAGCGCCCTGCAGGAGGAAACCGGCAGATTCGACACTGTCCTGGCCTTCCTGCGTCGTCCCGAGGATGCGTCGGACGCCTACCTCGCGATGGTCGAGGAGAACGAGATCCGGGTCGGGCTGTCCTACTACGAACGCGCCCGCATCGCCGACAAGGCGGTCGCCCAGGGGGTGTTCGAGGATCACAAGAAGGCGCTTCTGTCGCTGTTCCGCTCCGCCTCCCGTGCGAAACGATCGAAGATCCGTGGCTACCTGCCGGTGGTCTCCGCGCTCGACGGGGTGCTGCGCTTTCCGCAGGCGCTCGGCGAGCGGATCGGCGTGCGGCTCGGCAAGGCGCTCGAGGCGGATCCCTCTCTTGCGGCCCGGCTGCAGAAGGCCCTGACCGAGGGAGCGCCGGGAGATGCGGAACAGGAACAGAGCCTAATCCTTGCCGCGCTCGCCCCGCCCAGGGCGGAGGCCGTGCCGGAGCCGAAGATCGCGGCCGGACAGGTCTGCACCCTGACGAAGGATGTGCGAATGCGGGTCGGGCCGGACGGCGGCGTGACACTCTACGGGCCGGGGGTCAACGATCACTTCCGGACGAAGCTGCTGAAGGCATTCGGGTCAAGCGGGGCCTGAACAGGGTCTGAAAATGTTTCGCGCGCGAAACATTTGCGGCTGTCGTTGTTCCCCCTCCCTACCACCCTTCATCCTGAGCCGAGTCGGTTTCGGAATGGTTGCGGGGGCGGGAGGAAGTCCGGACGATTGTCCGGGTCGGTCGGGGTGTTCTGTTTGTCAGGTCTTTTGATCGTCGGGGCTGCCAGGTCGTTGAGGCAATCTGTCGACTGTGCCTCCATCAACGTCTGAGGCGCCTGTCCACACGGGTCTTGCCGGCTCTTGGTGTCGGCGATCTCTCGGATGTGTCTCTATGCCTGTGGATCGTCGCACCTTGTCTCTGAGCGTGCCACGGGAGGTCAGGGGGCGAGACTGCGCGGTATCCGTGTTTTCCGATGCATCGCCCGCGCGCCCCGTATCTTGTGAGTGCAAAGCCGGCTGAGGCCCCATGGTCGATGTGCAAAACGGCCAGCGGCGTGCCTGTCATCGGCTGTCGCAGGGGGCTGTCTGCCCCCTCTGGGCCTCTCGGCCCATTCACCCCCGAGAGATATTTGAAGCCCAAAGAAGGCCGGGCGTGGCGCGTTAAGGTTAATGCGGTGCGCGCGTGCTGGCGGAGGCGGCCGCCGGGGTTTTCACGGCCCCGTCGCCGGGGGATGGGAGGCGACCGGGCCCCCGCCGGTCCGCCAAATGTTTCGCGCGCGAAACATTTGAGCCATAAGCGCCCGGCGCGAAATGTTTCGCGCGCGAAACATCCGGACCTGCCCATGACCCGTCTCGCCGCCATCGTGGTGACCTACAACCGGCTCGACCAGCTGACGCGCACCGTGGAGCGGCTGCTCGCCGCCCCCGAGGCGCATCTCGCCCGGCTGCTCGTAGTGGACAATGCCTCGACCGACGGGACTGCCGCCTGGCTGGCGGCGCAGGCGGATCCGCGGCTCGAGGTGCTGAGGCTCGAGGTCAACGGCGGCGGCGCCGGTGGTTTCGAGGCCGGGATGCGTCACCTGCGCGACGGCATGGACCCCGACTGGTACCTGCTGATGGACGATGACGGCCGCCCTGCCCCTGGCGCACTCGCGGCGTTCCATGGCAACGACCGGTCGTCGAGAGAGGGCTGGGCCGCCGCGGTCACCTACCCCTCCGGCGCCATCTGCGAGATGAACCGCCCCTGGGTGAACCCGTTCTGGCACGGTCGCGCGTTCCTGACCGCGCTGACGAAGGGGCGGGCGGGCTATCACCTGTCCGATGCCGCCTACGAAGCCGACACCCCGACGCCGATCGACGGGACCTCCTTCGTCGGGCTGTTCCTGTCCCGGGACGCGGTGGAGAAGGCCGGCCTGCCGGATCCGCGGTTGTTCCTCTACGGGGACGACGTGCTCTATACCCTGTCGCTCACCGCGCTCGGCGGGCGGATCGCCTTCGACCCGGCCCTGCGGTTCGAGCATGACACCCTGCCCTTCTCGCCGGGGACGGAACCGCTGCGGCCACTCTGGAAGGTCTATTACTACCAGCGCAACCTGCTGCTGGCCTATCGCAAGGCGGCGGGGCCGCTGTTCTTCCGGCCGCTCCTGCTGATGGTGCTGCCGCGCTGGCGCCGGGCGGCCGCGCTCTACGGTGCGGATGCGGAGGCCTATGCCCGTGTTTCGGCGCGGGCGGTGCGCGACGGGCTCGCCCGGCGGCGCGACCTGACCCATGCCGAGGTGATGGCCCTCGCCGAGGGTTAGAGCCGGTTCAGGATCTCGAGGTGGTAGCGGCGCAGCAGCAGGAAGCCGAAGAAGCAGAGGATCGCGATGATCGTCATCACGTAGACTTCGGACACGTAAGCCGCGTCGTACATCCCGAAGAAGCCCCGCCGCATTTCGCCGGTGACATGCATCAGCGGGTTCCACCACAGGAAGTTCTGCACCGCCGCGGGCATGTCCTCGTACATCAGGATCACCCCCGAGGCGAGGAACAGCGGCCGTGTGATGATCGACCAGATCGTGTCCCAGATCGGGAAGAAGCCGATGATCACCCCGTTGATCAGCCCCATGCCGAGCCCCAGCATCCCCGCCATGCCGTAGGCCTTCAGGATCGGCACGGGCGAGATCGTCGCCCGCGCGTCCGTCAGCACGAGGATGCCGGTGAACAGCAGGTAGCCGACCAGCATCGAGGTGATCGACTTCAGCAGCCAGCGGGCGATCACCGCGTCGAACCACGTCACAGCCGGGTAGGTCAGCAGCGCGGTCGAGTAGCGCATCGCGTTGGAGCTCACCCGCGTTGTCACCTGGAAATACTCGTACGGCAGGAAGCCGGTCGCGTAGAACAGGATGAAGCTCGTGCCGAGCGAGGGCGAGCGCATCAGCAGCGAGAAGCCGAGCGCGAGGATGATGATCATCCCGAGCGGCTCGAGGATCGCCCAGAGATAGCCGCCCGGCGAGCGTCCGTAGCTTGTCGACATCTCGCGCAGCATCAGCGCCACGATCGTGCGGGGCGTGGCCGGAAGCCATGCCGACCGGTGGGTCGCGCTGTGGGCCGGCTCCTGCGCGGGGCGCAGCGGGATCGGTGTGGTATCTGACATGCGAGGCTTCTGGCTTTTTCTGCGTCGAAATAGTATCAAGACCGGACAGAAGAGCAAAGCCAGCAGGCGTGAGGCAAGTCCTTGGCAGATAATGCAAAACCGGATGAGCGCCGATTGACGCTGATCGGACAGGACGGTGCGGCCCAGAAGGACGCTCCGAAGGGTGAGGCCAAAGCGGCCCCCGCGGACACCAAGGAGGCTCCGAAAGACCCCCCGAAGACCGCTGCGAAACCCGATGATCCCAAGCCGAAGCCGCCCCCGACGGGCCCTGAGGTTATCGAGATTCGCCCCGCTGCCGGGCCGGCCCGGATGCGGCGCCGGCACTGGGGGCTCGCGCTCGTCTTCCTGCTGGGCGTGCTCGCGCCGCTCGGCGCGGCGGGCTGGTATCTCTGGGGCGCGGCGACGAACCAGTATGCCTCCGTCGTCGGCTTCACCGTCCGGCAGGAGAACGGCAGCCCCGGCGCGTCGCAGCTGCTCGGCGGTCTTGCGGAGTTCGCCGGCGCCTCAGGCGGCGGGTCGGACACCGACATCCTCTACGAGTTCATCCAGAGCCAGAACATGGTCACCCGGATCAACGAGCGGATCGACCTCGTCGAACTCTACTCGGAGAACTGGACGGAGGATCCGCTCTTCTCGCTCTGGCCCTCCGCCGGGATCGAGGAGCTGACCAACTACTGGAGCCGCATGACCCGGGTCACCTACGACCAGTCGAGCGGCCTGATCGAGCTGCAGGTCCTCGCCTTCGACCCGGAGTCCGCCTACGAGATCGCGCGCGCCATCCTCGCCGAGAGCCAGGCGCTGATCAACGAGCTGAACGCGACCGCCCGCGAAGACACCATCCGCTACGCCCAGAACGACCTCGAGCAGGCGATGGTGGAGCTTCGCGACGCGCGCGAACAGATGACCGTGTTCCGCACCCGTACCCAGATCCCCGACCCCGAGGTCGATCTCGAGGGCCGGATGGGCGTTCTGAACAACCTGCAGCAGCAGCTCGCCGAGGCGCTGATCGAGCTCGACCTCCTGCTCGGGGGCGACGCCGCCGAGACCGACCCCCGCGTGGTGCAGGCCCGGCGGCGGATCGACGTGATCCGGGGCCGGATCACCGAGGAACGCCAGAGCTTCGCCTCCGCCGAGGGCAACGTCACGGGCGAGGACTACCCGACCCTGATGGCCGAGTACGAGGGGCTGATGGTCGACCGCGAGTTCGCGGAGCAGAACTACGTGACCGCGCGCGCCTCGCTGGAGCTGGCGCAGACCAACGCGCAGCGCCAGAGCCGCTACCTCGCGGTCTATATCGAGCCGACGGAGCCGCAGCGCGCGGAATATCCCCGGCGGCTGGTCCTGTTCGGGCTGATCGCCTTCTTCCTGGTGCTCGCCTGGGCGATCATGTCGCTGATCTACTATTCCGTGCGGGACAGCCGGTAAGCGAAGGGCGGGGACCATGATCCGCTTCGAACACCTGTCGAAAAGCTTCTGGATCCGGGGCCACAAGAAGGTCGTGATCGACGATCTGACGATGACCCTGCCGACCGGCAAGTCGCTGGCGCTGCTCGGCCGGAACGGCGCGGGCAAGACCACGCTTTTGTCGATCATCGCCGGCATCCAGGCGGCGGATTCGGGTGAAGTGATCTCGGACGGGACGATCTCCTGGCCGGTGGCCTTCGGCGGCTCGTTCCACCGCGATCTGACCGGCGCGCAGAACGTGCGCTTCGTGGCTCGCGCCTACGGCGTCGACAGCGAGGAGCTGATCGAGTTCGTCGAGGATTTCGCCGAGATCGGCCGCCATTTCCACATGCCGGTGCGCAGCTATTCCGCCGGTATGCGGGCGCGCCTGACCTTCGGACTGTCGATGGGGATCCGCTTCGACACCTACCTGATCGACGAGGTCACGGCCGTCGGCGACGCCAACTTCAACCGCAAGAGCCAGGCCGTCTTCCTCGCCCGCGTGAAGAATGCCAGCGCCATCATGGTCAGCCACTCCACCGGCAAGCTGCGCGGCTTCTGCGACAGTGGTATCGTGCTGAACGACGGGCGGATGGAATATTACGACGACCTCGACGAAGCGATCGCCCGCCACGAGGAAATCAACCTCACCCCGCTGGCGCGCAAGCGCGCCTGATCCCTAAAACTTTAGTCTGATCCGGCGCGAAAACCGCTTTTGCGCCGCCGCCCCGCGCCGGCCGCCGCCCGGTCGCGCTCCGAGGGTCCCTTTCGTGTTCAACGACGCGTGGGGGCGCCGTCATGGGATATATCTCTGTCCGGGGGACGCTGCGGCTCGGCGCCGATCAACTCGACATCGGGATCAGCGACCTGCGGCTCGGGACGGTCTCGTCCTCCTCCGCGGTGGTCTACGGCACGACGGGGCGGCTCGGCGGGCTGTTCACGCTGCGGTTGCCGTCGAACGGAATGGCGTCGCTCAAGGACAGCGTGATCTTCGGCAGTTCCGCCTACACCGCCGCGCCCGACCTCGGGCTGATCGACATCGGCCGGGGGCCGGAAGTCGCGACCGGGCTCGACAGCGCGGGCCGGTTCGTCTTCACCGACACCGACGCGAGCGGGGCGCTGAACGGATCCCGCACGAAGCCCGGTCCGTCGCAGCTAACCGGATGGGTGACGCAGGTCGATCAGGCCAATTCAGGCACTGTTTTCGCAGCGGACACCCGGGGCGGCATCCTGTTCTTCGGCCACGACGGATCCGGCGGGCTGACCGGTGGCAGCATGGTCGCCGACACCTCTGCCAGCCACCTCGCGCGGGTCACGGCGACGGCCACGGCACGGATCGGCAGCAACGACTACCTGTTCGCCGCGGACTCGGTCGAGAAGGGGGTCACGTCGCTGCGGGTCGGGACCGGCGGCGCGACGGTGAAGGACGCCATCGGCGCGGCCGACGGGATCGGCATCATGACCCCGACCGACATCGCCACGGCGACGGTGCTGGGCGAGACTTTCGTCCTGCTCGCCTCCTCCGCCTCGGGCGGCGGAGCGCTGAGCGTCTTCAAGGCCTCCTCCTCCGGTTCGCTCAGTCTTGCCGACCACGTCACAGATACTCTGCTCACCCGGTTCGGGCAGGCGCAGACCCTTGTGACGGTGCAATCGGGCGACCGCACCTTCGTCGTCGCGGGGGGCGGGGACCTCGGCCTGTCGCTCTTCGTGCTGCTGCCGGGCGGGCGGCTCGTGCATCTGGAGAGCATCGCCGACACGACCTCGATCGGGCTTGGCGGGGTGCAGGCGGTCACCGCCGCGAAGGTCGGCTCCCGGATCGAGATCCTCGCCGCCTCACAGAACGAGGCCGGGCTCACCCAGCTGGCCGTCTCCGTCGCTGAGCAGGGCGTCGACCGGCGCGCCGCCACCTCCGGCAGCAGCCTGTCGGGCGGCAATGGCGACGATCTGCTTGCCGGGCGGGGTGGGATGGATTCGCTCTACGGCGGCAGCGGCGACGACATCCTGTTCGACGGAGCCGGGGCCGACCTGATGCATGGCGGGGCAGGGGACGACATCTTCATCTTCGCGGCGGACGGCGATACCGATCGGGTCTACGGGTTCGAGCCGGGGCGTGACAGGCTCGATCTCTCGGCGTTTCCGTTCCTCTACGATACCTCCGCCATCGCCTACGGCGCGATGTCCTGGGGCGCGCGCCTGACGGTCGGGGACGAGGTGATCGACCTCCACAGCGCCTCTGGCGGAGCCCTGTCGCGCAGCGAAGCGATCGGCGCGGTGGAACTCGACGGCGGCCACCGCACCGCCGCGGTGCCGAGCGACCTGCCCCCGGTCGAACAGGGCGATCCGCCGCCCGACATTCCGCTCCCCCCGCCGCCCGCCGACCCGGGCCGCACGGTCGAGGGCACGGCCGGGCAGGACATCCTCGAGGGCGGCGGCCAGGACGACCTGCTGCGCGCCGGCGCCGGATCGGATTCGCTCTACGGCGGCTACGGCAACGACCGGCTGGAGGGCGGCGACGGCGACGACCGGCTGCTCGGGGGCGAGGGCGCGGACTGGCTCGACGGCGGGGCAGGGGCGGACAACCTGTTCGGCGGTGGCGGACATGATCGTCTTTCAGGAGGACCGCAAGATGATCTTCTGATCGGCGGCTCGGGCAACGATACACTTTGGGGCGACACCCATCAGGATCGCCTTTCAGGAGGAGACGGCCGCGACAGTCTCTATGGTGGCAGCGGTCATGACCAGTTGTTCGGTGAGGCTGATTCCGACTTCCTTTTTGGAGGGTGGGGTAATGACTTCCTTCGTGGAGGCTCGGGAGACGATGATCTTGCCGGGAACGAGGGCTATGATCGGATTGAAGGAGAGCACGGCAACGATCGCCTTTATGGAGATGGTGGTGAGGACAACATGAGTGGCCAGTCGGGTCACGACCTCATTGCCGGAGGTCACGGCAACGACCGGCTGTCTGGGGGGGATGGCTACGATCTGCTTTACGGCGGCACCGGAAATGATGCGATGTATGGGGATGCAGGCAAAGACAATCTGAATGGGCACGACGGCCATGATAAAATGGCAGGTGGTTCTAACGACGATCGTTTATCTGGTGGGGGTGGCTATGACTTACTTTATGGCGGCAGCGGTAACGATGTGATCTATGGTGACCCGGGAAATGATAATCTCATCGCACATGAAGGCGGGGACCGGCTTTATGCAGGCTCTGGCCACGATCGACTCTCGGGCGGTGGCGGAGATGACACTCTGATCGGTGGGACTGGCCGAGACGTACTCTACGGCGACCCGGGCAACGATCGGATGGACGGTGGTTCCGACCACGACCGGATGAGTGGAGGTTCAGGGCGGGACCTGCTCTTTGGCGGTAGCGGCAACGATAATATGCATGGCGGCAGTGGTAATGATCACATGCTGGGTGGATCAGGACGTGATCGGATATCCGGGGGATCTGGCCGCGATGTGCTTTCGGGCGGTAGCTCAGCCGACGACTTCGTCTTCGACCGATCGTCCGGCCATGACCGGATCACCGATTTCAACGTCTGGCAGGACGATCTGCAGTTCTACGGGATGAGCCGGTCGGCGGTGAAGGTGAGCGCGACCTCCGCTGGCCTGCTGGTCACCTGGGACGACGACAGCGTGCTGCTCCAGGGGCTCGGGGGCTGGGCGGCGGACAAGATCGACATGGATTTCGGCTGAGTTCTCTGGCACCTGACGCAGCGAAACAGGCGAAGGGGCAGGGCGATGGACATTCTGCTGGTGGGCGCGGGCCTTTCAGGGGCGGTGATCGCGCGCGAGCTGGCCGAGGCGGGCCACCGCTGCACCGTGATCGATGGCCGCCCCCACGTGGCCGGCAACTGCCACACCGAGCGGGACCCCGCGACCGGCGTGATGGTCCATGTCTACGGGCCGCACATCTTCCACACCGCCGACGCCGGCGTGTGGGATTACGTGAACCGGCACATGACCTTCCGCCCCTACCGCCACCAGGTGCGCACCACGGTCGGCGACAGGGTCTATTCCATGCCGATCAACCTGCTCACCATCAACCAGTTCTTCGGCACCGCCATGCGCCCGGACGAGGCCGCGGCCTTCATCAAGGCCAAGGCAGAGCCGATCGCCGACCCGCAAAGCTTCGAGGAACAGGCGCTCGCCTTCGTCGGGCGCGAGATCTACGAAGCCTTCTTCAAGGGCTACACGGAAAAGCAGTGGGGCACCTCGCCGCAGAACCTGCCGGCCAGCATCCTGAAGCGGCTGCCGCTGCGCTTTTCCTACGACGACAATTACTTCGCCCACCCGTTCCAGGGCATGCCCGAGCGGGGCTATACCGAGATGGTCGAAAGCATCCTCGACCATCCGGGGATCGACGTGCATGTTTCGACCGTGTTCCAGCCTGAAATGGCCTCCCGCTACGGCCATGTCTTCTGGTCGGGGCCGCTCGACGGGTGGTTCGGCTACGACCTCGGGCGGCTCGGCTACCGGACGCTCGACTTCGAGCGCTTCGAGGGGCAGGGGGACTGGCAGGGCTGCGCGGTGATGAACTACGGCGACGCGGACATGCCCTTCACCCGGATCACCGAGCACAAGCATTTCGCGCCGTGGGAAGAGCATGGGGACTCTGTCCTCTACCGCGAATTCTCGCGCGCCTGCGGGGCGGAGGACATCCCCTACTACCCGATCCGGCTGGTGGAGGAGAAGGCGCTGCTCGGCGACTACGTTTCGCGCGCGGACGGCGAGGAAGGCGTGACCTTCGTCGGCCGCCTCGGCACCTACCGCTACCTCGACATGGACGTCACCATCCGCGAGGCACTCGACACGGCGGGCGCGTTCCTTGCGGCGCAAAAGGCGGGCACCGCGATGTCCGCCGTCGTGAAAGCGCCTTTGTAGGGTCTGTTCTGTGGTTCAGCCGAGGTCAAAGCTGTCGGTCGTGAAGTCGGTCGTCTGCACGCCTTCGAAGATCGTGAGGAGGTCCAGCTCGTCGGCGTCGATGACGCTATTGTTGTTGGTGTCAGAAGCCCGGAACAGACCGCTGTCCTCGCCGTCGTCGACCACGAGGTAGAAGGTGTCGCCATCGTCCTGGAACTCGAAGGTTGCGTTGTTCCCGTCTAGGTTCGCCAGGTAATTCGCCACCTGTCCCGCATCCGTCAGGGATGCGGCATTCCCGGTTGTCTGCAGGATCTCGATCGTATCGTCGCTTACACCCTGCCCGGTCACGAATCCGACGGTGGTACCGTAGGAGGCATCCGACCCATCGCGGAACAGGAACGTATCTCCTTCAGCCTGGGCGAAGTCCGTTATGGTGTCGACGCCCTCTGCCGAGCTGTCACCGTAGTTGCGTAGGAACTGGTCCTGGCCGGACCCGCCGGTCAGGATGTCGTTGCCGGCTCCTCCGATGAGGAGGTCGTCGTCGGCCGCGCCGTCGAGTTGGTCATGACCTGTGCCGCCATAGAGGCCGTCATTTCCGTCATTGCCGGCAAGGCTGTCATCGTGCTCGCCCCCACTCAGGAAGTCGTCACCGGTACCCCCGTAGAGGAAGTCGTACCCCTCATCGCCGAAGAGGCTATCGTTGCCGTTGTCACCATAAAGGTGGTCGTTATATCGCCCGCCCGACAGTCGATCCTCGCCGTTTCCTCCATAGAGTCTGTCATTTCCGTCATTGCCGGCGAGTCGATCGTTGTTTTCATCTCCGCTGAGAAAGTCGTCGCCGAGGCCGCCTTCGAGGATGTCGTCACCCTCGTCACCGAAGAGGCTGTCATTGCCGTTTCCTCCACTGATGCGGTCGTTATGGCGACCACCTGACAGTCGATCTTCCCCATCGCCTCCGTAGACCTTGTCATTTCCGTCATTGCCGGCGAGTCGATCGTTGTTTTCATCTCCGCTGAGAAAGTCGTCGCCGAGGCCACCTTCGAGGATGTCGTCACCCTCGTCACCGAAGAGGCTGTCATTGCCGTTTCCTCCACCGATGCGATCGTTATGGCGACCACCTGACAGTCGATCCTCCCCATCGCCTCCGTAGACCTTGTCATTTCCGTCATTGCCGGCGAGTCGATCGCGACCCTTGCCACCGTTCAGGTAATCACTGCCGGTTCCCCCCTCGAGGATGTCATCCCCGTCGTCACCGTAGATCGTGTCGTAACCGTCACCACCGCCAAGCCGGTCGTTATGACGGCCGCCCGAGATGCGATCCTTGCCATTGCCACCGTAAACCTTGTCGTTGCCGTCATTACCGACCATGCGATCGTTGCCGTCGCCGCCGCTCAGGTAATCGCTTCCGGTCCCGCCCTCGACCCGGTCATCGCCGTCATCGCCGTAAACCGTATCGTAGCCATTGCCACCACCGACGTGGTCGTTGCCGCGCCCGCCCGAGATACGGTCCCGCCCGTCGCCTCCATAGACCTTGTCGTTGCCGTCGTTGCCGACCATGCGGTCATCGTCATCACCTCCACTCATGTAGTCGCTGCCGCTGCCGCCATACAGCCGGTCGTCCCCGTCATCGCCGTACATTCGGTCACGCCCGCGCCCGCCGTACATCATGTCTTTGCCATTACCGCCCGACATCACGTCGTCACCGTTCTCGCCTTTGAGAACATCGTTGCCGTTCTTGCCGACCAAGCGATCCGAGCCACCCCGCCCATAGAGCCGATCATCATCATTGCCGCCGCGCAGGTGATTGTACCCTTCGTCGCCGACCAGTCGCATGCTACCGGAGGGAGAGGATGATCCACCATCACCATACATCGCATCCAGATCGACCGTGCCGGTGGTCTTGCCGTAATGCTGGGTGACCATCACGACGCGCTGGCCCTGGTATTCGCCCACGACGACGCCGATCCCGACCAAGTCGTAAGGGTGGGTCTTGGACAGGATGTTCGACCGGTGGCCGGGGCTTTCCATGAGGTTGGCGTGGATCTGGCGAATCTCGGCCTTCAGGTCGGACCCGACGGCCGAGAGCAGCGCGATGTTCTCGCCCACGTTCCAGGACTTGCTCATGTCGAAGCCGCCGTTGCCGATCCGCTCGCCGAGGGACAGCCCGTCGCCGTAATGGCCGAAGTAGTCCTTGCGCAGCATCAGGGCCGAGTAATCCTCGGCCGAGTTGTTCAGGTTCTGCTCGAGCTTGAGGGCGGTCAGTCCGTACTTGCGACGTTCGGCATTGATGACGTCGAGCATGTAGCGCTCGATGCTGGAAGCGTTGCTCATTGGGAAAATCGTCCATTCATGTTCGTTCGGGCGCGCCGGAAGATCGCGCGCGGGAGCGGGGCCTTGTCGGGACGACATACTCCCGATGGAGCGTGCAATTACCGGTGCCGGACTGAGGCTTCTTTGTGTTTTGACAAGCGGACCCGGTCACAAGCCCGTGTCCTTTTTCGCCTCCTAGCCGTGGATTCTTCAGATTTCGTGACTGTCGGAGCCGGCATGCCGATCCGTGCAGCCGCGCCACAACGGCGCGGCATCGGGGCAACAGGTGATGGATTCGCGAGGCCGGCCCTGATAGCTGCGTGGGACAAAATTCCCCGGATACGCGCACTCCCGCATGAAGAACCTTCCGTCCGCGTCAGACTTCCAGGCC
>NZ_CP065917.1 GCF_016134045.1 Pelagovum pacificum
ATGGCCCGCCCGAAGAAGGACCCAACCGAACGCCGCACCGAACAGGTGAACATCCGCCTGTCCCCCGCCGAGCTGTCCCTCCTTCAGCAGAAGGCGGATGCGGGCGGGCTGTCCCTCACAGCGTTCGTTCGGGCTGCTGCCGAACGAAAGCCCGTACGTGTCGCGGCCACCTCCGACGACTTCGAGCTGCGTCAGGAGCTGCGGCGCATCGGCGTGAACCTCAATCAGATAGCCAAGGCGCTCAACACTCGCAAAGAGGCCCTGCCTGCCTCGCTCGTGCGGTCCTGTGAGCAGCTAGAGGTTATCTTCGACCAGATGCTTGGCCATGATCGTCAAAGCCACTCAAGGCGCGAGCTTTAAAGGCGTCGGGGCCTACCTGCTGCACGACAAGGGCGCGGCCACGTCCGAGCGCGTGGCCTTCGTCGAGACCGCCAATTTGCCGACCGACGACGCCGCGCGCGCTATCGCTCACATGATCGACACAGCCACCCATGCCGATGCCCTAAAACGAGCCGCAGGCGTGAAAGTTGGCAAGGCCATCGACAAGCCCGTCTATCACTACTCGCTCGCCTGGCACCCGTCCGAGGCCCCAAGCATGGCCGACCAGGTGCAGGCCGCGAGGGATACGCTCAAGGCGCTCGGCATGGCCGACCGTCAGGCGCTCATCGTGGCGCACAACGACACCGACCATCCGCATGTGCATGTCGTGGTGAACCGTGTTTGTGCCGAGACGGGCCGCGCTGCCTCGACTGGCAACGACCGCCTCAAACTGTCCAACTGGGCGCTCGCCTATCGACGGCAGCAGGGCATGGAGCATCTATGCCCCGCGCGGGCGTCCAATGATTTCCGCCGGCGCGTGGGCGAGTTCGTGAAGGACGCTAGCCCAACCCGTCAAACCTACCTCGAATGGAAGAAGGCGCAGACGGCGGAGCTGTGGGAACAGCATCGCGCCGAGACCGCCGCCATGAAGCCCGACCGCAAGACGCAGTTCGAGGCTCTGTGGCAGCAGAAGGAGGCCCGCTTTGCCGCCCGCCGTGCCGAGGTCAAAGAGCTATGGCGTCCCATTTGGCGCGACGTGTTCCGCCGCCAGAGGGACGAGCTGGAAGCCTACGATCGCCGCCTATCCGTGCGGCTGCGTCATGCCCGCCGCCTTTCGGGGTCCTCGATCATCAAAACGTTCCGCGCCGTGGTGAACGACCAAGTGCAACGAGCAGACTTCATCAAGACGCAGGAGGCCGAGCGCAAAGCCTTGGCGTCCCGTCAGGGCCAGACCGTCAGGGATGCAGGACGCGAGATAACGAAGGCATGGCGACATGACCGCGACCAACTCCGTGCCGCACATCGAGCGCAGGACACAGCCCGCTACGAAGCCACGAGGGGTAAGGTAGACGACGTCTGGAAGCGACAGCAGAAAGATGAGCAAGCAAAGGGCGAAGAACACGTGGCCCGCAATCCGTCCTCGGTCTTGAAGGACTTCGACAGGAAAAAAGACCCTGAGCGGGTGAAGGCAATTCGTGAGCGAACACGAAGCAAGGCCCGCAAACGAACCCGAAAACGCGGCGATGAGGGGAGAACACTGGACTAGTGACCGCGTCCCTAACTCTCGGAAGCGATAGCCTTGGTTCTGGATCGAATGTTCATCCGATTCCCTGCTGTTTCGGCGGCACTTGCCACTATCCGAAGCTCGCTTATGAACTCTGAGGTCGCCTTTTCGTCATTGTTTGCTAACATCATGGCATATGCGGTGTGCAACAATCCCAGTGAGATATCCAAAGGCAAATCACGCTCGCGGCAAAGCTCCATAATGTATCGAAAGTGAATATCTCTTTCGTAATCGGTGCAGAAAGGTTCGGTAATTTTATCTAGCCAGCTTTGAAATTCAAAAACATCCATCGCCAATATTAGCATAAGGCAATCTCATATGTCCAGTAATGACGATGAAATGAAGCTCCATACTGATACTTATCATGCCGAAATAAAGAGACTTCGGAATGAGAATGCAATAATTGAAAAGCAGATTCAGAGATGGAAAGCTGACAAGGGTCTGAAGCCATCGGATAGCAAGTTCTTGGGGGCTGCCAAAACGGAGGCTGAAATACATAAGGCCGCCAAGGAGAAAGCGGACAAAGTCATTGTGGAGCAGCGCAAACTAGACAAAGCAGGTTTAACAAAAGAGCAACAAGATAAGCTCTTAAGGGACTTCGATGGAGAGAAGGACCCTGCGCGGATGAAGGCCATCCGTGAGCGAGCGCGGAAGAAGGACCTAGAGCGGCAACGGACATTGCGTAGTCGAGGCGGCGGCGGGCGCAAGATGGATATGTAACAAGGGAAGTTAAATCCGCCAAAACGCAGATTTTATTTCCGATTTTTCTATAGCACCTTGTGTCGAGGTAGAGGAGACGTGCTCTATTGGAGTGGTTTAGCCAAGCTTTTCAATTCGTTAAGTCGCCGCGCTTGGCGTTTGTCGTATTTGTATGCTCTGCGGCACTAATTTTTATTCCTTTTGATCGTCTTGGTGTAGATAAGCCAATATTTGCAGAAAACTACGAATCACAGATTGTGATAGCAGCTATTGCGTCAGCCGCAGTGCTTTCATTGGAGCTGGTCTCTACGATCTGGCGAATAATACAGTGGCCGTATCAAAGATTTAGAGCCAAGCAAGCAAGGAAAAAATCAAGCGAGAAAGCATTCTATTCCCTTAATCTCAACGAGCTATGTGTCTGCTGGGCTATGACCCAACAGGGAGTGGAAACCGTGTTGGCATACTATAACTCTCCAGTAATCGTATCGATGCGCCATAAAGGCGCTCTACGTGCGGTTCCCGGCATGGGTAGCTTGACGGAACTTCCACACGCGATGCCAGAAGAGCTTTATAACTTAGTTAAAGAGCGCGGGTTATCTCGCTTCCCCGATGATTTTCGCAACTCACCGCGGTTCGAAGATGAGGTTCGCCGAATGTATCATGATGCAATAGACTGGTGAGTAAATTATTAGGGTTCTGTGCTGGGTGGTGCTTTGAATGTCTTAATAATTTCAGAAAATGCCTTTTGTCTTTTTTTCTCCTCCCTATTTTTTCGGTCCTCTTCAAGGATTATAAAGATTGATTCTCTCATAACGTCGAACCACCCTAAACATGTGTCCTCGTCTAGCTCGTGAATGCCAACACTAAGTATGGAGTAGACGTTTCTATTCTCCACAAGAAAATCTGGAAGATAGCTTTTTAACTGAAGAATCTTCTCTTCCATTCTGAGTTTGTAGAAATCATCATCTTTCCATCCCTCCTCGCCTTTGTTAGATTCGAAATGGGAGTATATAAGTCTTTCAAAAACTCGCCTTAGATAGACAAATGAACCCACCCCAGAACCATGTGCTGCCAATCCAATAGCCTTATGGAGTTCTTGAGAATCTATTCGTTCCATATCTTTTCGATATGGTTTGATCTCGTCCAAAGAAATATCAGCAAGAGATGGAAGCTGTCCTATTTTTTTGCCTGTCGTTCCGTCTTTTATAAAGTAGTAATAGTATTTATGATTAGTTTGACGTTGGCAATCCAGTCTAATCACCTGAACTCCCTTAATTCTTTCATGAATATACTGGTTGCTTACTACAGGGGCCATTATTCTGTTTATTTTAAACGGTACTGTTCTTCCGCACCAGACACAGTGACCATCAATATTCCCTTGATCCAACCCAAGGTTAATTAAGCTATCCATAATATGGCTTATGTCGCATTGGGTATACAGCGGGGTGCTAAAGAAGAATTCTTCAGGCGTTGTCACTTCTAGCATCGTATCATTCCTAATGCTTGGAATCGTACCAGTATATAAAGTCGCTGTAGGGCTGGCCCTTGTTTTCTTTGGACCATTCCAGAAAAGCGGACTGACGTTCTGTCGCTTTGGCTTCTTCTGTCAGTGGCGGCGCGGAGCCGTCGCCTTGGTCCTTGTGTCGAGCGGAGCCATGGCGTTCATTTTGTTCGTCGGTCACTTCGGCTGCGCGGATATCCTTCCATCGCCAGTCAAACCGCACCGACCCGATGGAGCGGCCAAATTTGACTGGCATGGCCGTCACTTCGACCGTTCCAAAGTCATTTATTTCAGCGATGGCGGGTGTGAGGACGTAGCGTGAGAAGTCATACCATTTTGAGTACTTGCCGCGCAGGTCAAAGAGCGTCTGTAGCTCGGGAAGAGTATACTCCCACCATGTTTGCCCCATGCGTTTCTTGTCCGCGAGGGCCGCGTACAGGCGGCGGGCGTGACCCTTGAGACGATAGGCGGCAGTTATCTCGATTTTGGCAAAGGTCTTGGGCGCACGGATGGCCGCGATGGCCGCAGGGGGGATAAGGAGCCTTACCTTGGAGCCACCCTCCGTCATCTCCCATTGGGCAAGAACGACCGCGCCCCACTCAGTGTCCTTGTTCCCTCCCTCTAGCTCAACGCCCATCAGCCGCCGAAGGCACGATTTGAGCCACACATTATCGGAGCGGCCCTCAGGGTTACGTAGCAAGCGGGTCGGTATCTCTAGCCACTTCGCATCGGGATAATTTGGAGGTAGGCGCAAGCGGTCAATCTCATGGGCCACACCCCACAGCACCGTCAGCATGGCAGGCGTGATCTCGACGTTCGAGGCCGAGGGGATGAGCATTGAGCTTGAGACGGTTAGCGACTCCATTCCGCAAGCTTAACGGTTTCACGAACGGAAGCCATAGGAAGATATTCCGCTCAATTCTTCCGCTTTAAGCCCTCCCTACCTTCCGCTCGTACCCTCCCTACTTTCCGTCGA
Source organism: Pelagovum pacificum (assembly GCF_016134045.1). Classification (NCBI taxonomy): domain Bacteria; kingdom Pseudomonadati; phylum Pseudomonadota; class Alphaproteobacteria; order Rhodobacterales; family Paracoccaceae; genus Pelagovum; species Pelagovum pacificum. The sequence continues at coordinate 4,780 of NZ_CP065917.1, forward strand.
TGCCCTCCCTACCTTCCGCTCGTACCCTCCCTACCTTCCGCTCGTACCCTCCCTACTTTCCACTTTTGCCCTCCCTACCTTCCGCTTTTGGTCCATAGTGTCAGTGTCGTAGTGGAGAGTGTGAGGACACTCACACTCAACACTCGACACTACGACACTGAAAAATTAGAGGCGGCTACGCCGCCCTATGCGGAATCGCCCGAAGGGCGATACTCTGGCCGCCATATGCAGCCCTACGGGCTGCGCGCGGCCTCGGTTCGCTCTAGCTCACCAAAGGAACAGACGACGTGCCTTGGTTCATCGGAAGCGCCATTCGCTGAGAGATGCCTGAGCCAGTCGTGAACCTGTCGCAAGGGGTGGGTGCTCGCCATGCTCGGGGCATTGCCCCTGCGCGTGGCTCCGCTCCCGCTACGCGCCCTTGCAACAGAACCCCGCCCGTCTCCGAGACGGCATCAGCGAAGGCGGCTCCGAAGGAACAGGCACTAACCACAACCGCCAAACCCTTGGCTCAAAGGTAGGAATGTCGTCTCATTGATTTTGTACGTACAAATGTTATACTAAGCTATGAATGAAGTGGTTTTTGAAGGGTTCGACTGGGACGATGGCAACTGGCCCAAGTGCGGTAAGCACGGCATGACCCGTGCGGAGATCGAGGAGGTGTTTCTCAACACGCCCGCGATCAAACCGCATCCCAATCACTCGCAAGTCGAGGAACGGATGAAGGCCATCGGAAAAACTGACGAGGGACGGGCCGCCTATGTGTCGTTCACCCTTCGACCGTCTAGAGCTGGTGGTGCCCTCATCCGACCCGTTTCAGCAAGATACATGCACCGAAAGGAGGTGAAGAAGTATGAGCAAGACAACTAAAACCGATAAGCCCCTGCCAGTGCACACGACTGACGAAGCCGCGCAGGCGTTCACCGATGAAGCCGACTTGTCAGAGTACGATCTGTCAGGATTTCAACCTGTCACGTTCACACTGGGAAAGAAGGACGCGCGCCTAGAGATGCGTATCTCGCAGACCGAGCTTGAGACCTTGAAGGCCGAAGCCAAGCGACGCGGCATTCCGCACTCGCGGCTTGCGCGGGCCTTCATCGAGCAAGGACTTCGCGCCCTGCCGCTCTCCCCTCGCTAAAATGCGGTAAAGCTACCGTTGCCTGTAAAAGGATCGAGGCTAAGAATCCTTTTTTACAAGGGTTCTTTGGATATGCTGGAAGGAGAGATTTCGGTAATTCTACCGCAAAATTATTGACGAGGTTACCCGCCACATGTCACTTTCAGGAAGTGAGGGAAGCTGGTGCTCCTGCAAAAGATACCAGCAACTTTCATGTGGCGGGGGCACTCGCCTCCAGTTTCGGCGGAAGGGGACTGATACCCCTTCCGCCTACACATCCCTAAAATCCGACATTCAGCCCTATAGGGTCAACGTAAATTTTTCACAAAATGTGAGACACTTACAGTTGACTGGGGAAAAAGCTTTTGCTGCTTCAGCCTCTGTGGTGTGGCTCAGGCCCATGATTTATAATTGATTGCCTTAGAGTTCACTCTCGTTGCGACCTGAACAGACGCACAGGCCCCACGCGGGAGCGAATAGAGGGGCCGAAGTGTCCGACCATCGGGAGGCTGTCCCTGTTCGGGGCGGACCTTGGGGCCATAGGAAGCCCGTAGAGGCGTTCTAGGCCCCTGCCCTACCCTTGCCCCCGAAGAACGACCAGAAGCCACCAGAGGGCGATTTTTGGGCCTCTGGTGCGGGTGCAGGCGTTAGCCGGTCTTGAAAGTCTTCAAGGCGAGCTTGTGCCGCTCGCCTGTCAGCTCCCTCTTGATCGAGCCTCGACCGCAGGTCTGTGACCGTCTCTTGCATGTCCGACAGCCGTGCCTCTGCCGCATCAAGAGCGGCCTGTAAGCGGGCGTTTTCGATACGATTTTCGGTGTTCGCCTCTGTGTTCGGGGCCGCGTTCGGTGTTCGGGACAACTGCGGTTCGGCCCTGTTCAGGGGGAACACCCTGTCCATCTCGGACGGGTCGATTTCCCATCGCCCCCGCGCATCCTTTGATGCGCTCAAGCGCCCTGTATTCAAAGCTTCTGATAGAGTCGACTTCGAGACCTTATAGGTCTGCGCAGCCTTGTTCAGAGATAGTTTCATAGTGGTTCTGCCTCTCGTTCGGTGTTCGGGACGGCCTCTTGTTCGGGCCTGTTCACCGAACATCTTGCCACATTCGCAACGTTTGGCAAATGCCCAAGCAGGGCAGGGGCTGGGTCAAGGAAAATAGGACCGACTGGACCGCATTTTCCTTGAGGTCGACCATGACTGAACAGCCTACCGAACGACCCCGAAAGCCTTGTCTTTCGGGGTCTGCCATGCGGCGAGCGGAGGGGAGCGCGAGGGGAGGAACCCCCCTCGCTACAAGTTCAGCAGAATGAGAAACACGCCGAATAATACGACCACGATGATTGCGGGGCGCCATCGTGGTCCGCTTTCGGCAATCCTCTCAACGCTCTGCTGCCGCGCTTCTTCCTTGGCTCTTTCTTTTTCGTTCCGTGTGGTTGCCATAGCAGCCGTCTTGGCTTCTTGAGCTGCTGCAGCCTTGTTGATTTCGGTAGTGATGACGTGAGAGCGGACATACTTGCGGACAAGCGTTGCCGCTTTTTCGCTCAGCTCACGTTCGGGTAGAGGTGAGAACTTGAAGCGAGGCGGCATGTCTTGGAGCGCGTCGCGTATCTCGTCAACTGGGATGAGCTCGTCGTTCTGGATAAGGTCTTGCCATGGTGCACACACGCGGCGGGTATAGTCGAGCATGGCGTTGAGCCGATTCATTACCGTGAAGACTTGGTCTTTTTCGCAATGGGTCCTTACGGCAACTACGCGCTCACCTGTTGCAACATTGACTGCTGCGATATGGAATAGGGGTGGCTCTTCAAGTATACGAGTACGGCTCGGCCCTTTGCCTACAAGGGCATTTGGCTGACGGCCATCCCATTGATGGGCGTTTACTATTTCGAATGTCCCAAGATCGTAGACGCTATGCTCGCCAAGCTTTCCCTCGCGTAAGCTTAGGGTGAAATCTCGGACTATTTCATTCTCCACGAATATCTGCGTCGTATCGACCGATGAGTGGTACGGCGTTGTCTCCAGCGTAAGCAAATATGAGGTGACCTCGTACGTGACTTTGGGATTATCGCTTTCTAAGTCCAATGTGAGCTTGTCACGCGGGTACTCAACCAACATACGTTACACCTCAGTATGCAAAAGACGCTCTATGTAGGCGGGTGGCTTGCCCGCCATCATGACGAATTGCCGACCAGTGTCACGCCCGCCATAGAGGGCGATTTCAAAGGGAGCGAGCAACGGGACGGTGTTGCGGGTCTCAGACGACACCCGCGCGCCGCTTGTCATGGCGGACGGGGTAGGGCGGTTGTCTTGCGTTTCGGTGATTTGGCGCGTGCCGAGTGTACGGGAGATGTATTCCAGCGTCGTTGCGTCTGTGTTCCCGAACGCCTGCACGACGCCTGCATTGCCAATGAAGGTTTCCCATGAATCGCGATAAAGGGTGCGCAGTTGGGACAGGTCCTGCAACACCGTCCATAGCTTGACCCCGTAGCCTGCCATGAGGCCCGCTGCGGCCTCAATTTGACGCATATAGCCGAGCTGGGGAAACTCCTCGAGCACGAACAGGACAGAGGGGGCCGTGTCCTTGCGTGGGGCAGGCAAGGCCATCGGCTCGCGCTCGAGTGCAGCGAGGGCGAGTGTCAGGACCACCCGTAGCCATCGAAAATGCGTCGCCATGCGCGATGCTGGCAGCACAAGGTAGATTGTTGTCGGTGTTCGCTTGAGCTGGCGTAGCGAAGGCATCGAGGGCAAGCCGATGCTACCCAAATGTTCGGTCATAGGGTCGCCATCAAGAAAAGCCGTTTGTTCGACGGCCGTGGAGACGATGGAACCCAGCTCGTTTGGGGGTTTACCGTCCATCGTTCCGCCGACACCTGCCACTACACCCCCGAAGTCGTCGGGATAGTCCTCCACCATTTCCGTGAACCGTTCGGACAGGGACATCGGTGCATCGGCGTCCGCGTCGTCGGGAGCGCGGAGCGGGGAATTGACCAGTTTGCGGAGAAGGGTCAGCGATGCGGCATCGGCGTTTTTTGCCAGCATGTAGAGGATGAGGCCGCGCAGCAGGTTCTTGGCCGAGAGCGACCAGTGGTCGGAATTGTCGCCCTTGGACGGCAGGATGAGGGCGTCGGCGACGATGCTGGCATTATCCACGATGTCGCGGGGGTCGCCCTCGCGGATTTCGGCCAGAGGGTTGAAGCCGACGCGGTACTGCGCCGCGGGGCCTTTCACCTCCTCGAACGGGTCGAGGATGTAGACAGCCTGTCCCATGGCGGCGCGGGCGTCGGCGGTTTCCATCGCCAGCTCGCCTTTGGGGTCGATGCACAGGACGGAGGACGGCCATCGTTTCAGGTTCGGCTTGAGACAAGTCGAGGATTTACCCGCGCGGGATCCGGCGACCGTCAGCAGGTGCCTGTCATCCGTCACCCCGACGAGCTGGCCCGCGTGTTTTCCAAGGAGGATAGCGCCTTCCTCGTAGGGTAGGAGCTGGGCGATATTTGCGTCCGTCATCCACTCGGCGGCAGGCGGCTTTTCCTGACGTGCGCGTCTATGACCACGGGGCAGTTCGAGCGGCTTCTCTGGTGACATAGACAATCGGGCCTCGCAGTTTTTCTGGATTAAGGCTTTGTTAGTCCTTAGCTGTCAAACTGTAGGGTAGCGAGATATGTTTTTGCTATGCAAAAACTCTCGGTCAGGGGGCCTAGCGCCGCCCCCCAACACCCCAGCTTGAACCGCCTGAGGCGGTGAGAGCGTGTCGCCGCTCAACCACGACCAAGGGTCTGCCCTTGGATGCAGAAAGGACCGCAGGAACAGAGACC